>JAGGRZ010000137.1 GCA_021159335.1 bacterium | reverse complement strand
AATTCAATTTAACTAATTGAATAAACTTAGAATGCAGATATCATATACAGCATTGCCTTATCTAAACAACATTAACTTACGCAATATTCTGTTATTTCCAGATTTCAACTCAACAAGGTAAACGCCATTTCTAAAATCAACAAGAGGTACCTTGACTGTGCTTTTTCCAGCCACAGATGTTCGGTAAATTGTCCTGCCCATCACATCGTAGATGAATAAGTCAGCTTCACCTGTTGACACACAATTAACGATTAATTCATTACCCATAACTTTCGTATCAATACTATATCCAGCTTTAATACCCTTCTCCTCCGACACACCAACCGGGGTTCTCACAAACTGCCATGCTATAGCGTTCATGTTTGGTTCGCAAATCTGTGAGCGGTCCCTGGCGCGCACAACGACCAATACGGTTTCGCCTCGTTCGAATGACATTCCAGCGGCAGCGCAATCAAACGATAGAATCGGGTCCGACCATGTCGCTGACACAAGGGAATCGTTTATGAACATGAAGATGGAGTCCGGGTCAACACCGGCTGGCTCATCGTGTATCGTAACGGCAATAGTTGGAGATGCCTGCCGTGTCGAGTCGCGCGGAGTGTTATTGCTAAATTCAGGTCCCTGAAGGTCGACCACGAAGCTTATGCAAACTGTATCGTATATCGGGTTCCCCACAATGTCAAAAGCACTATCAAGACAAGCCACTACCGACTCTGCATGCGACCACGAAGTAGGCGGAAGATATGTCAAAAGTCGGCTTGAGTAAACGAAGTAACCATCCGACCAGCGATACTTAACACCATTTATAGTAGCCACAATCGTTGAACACACTGGGTCACGAGAAAAACGCCACATCGGCGGGTAAGTCGGACAGGAAACTATAATACCACTCGGAGTTTCAGGTGTAACCAGAATCGGGCTGGCATAAACAGAAAATGTCCAGCAATACTCTCTATGGTTGGGTCCACAAACTCTGGCGCTGTCATCTATATTGAAGCAAACCCGAACATTACCACTGTCGGGAAGATGATATCCATGAGAAGACATGTCAAAAACAGCTGAGTCACCAGCAATAATTAACTCGGACGAACGGAATGTATCGTCTATAACCACAAGGAAAGCGCTGCTCCAATCAAGAGCAACATTGTCTCTAACATGAACCACTATATCGACTATAGTATCGCTTATTATCCCCGTCGGCGATTTATCCAAAACAGTTGGTGGAACGAGGTCAATTCTGAATCTGGCGCAAATAGGCTCCCACACCATTAGCCTGCCAGCAGTATCCCTCAACCTCGTAAGGCAAACCGTATGCCTTCCCTCATCCCAGTTTCGTGAGGGAGTGTAAATTAATGTGTCACCACGCCAAGTGTAACCAGAGGTAACAATAGTGGTATCGTCAACCTCAATAACCGCACTCGACCTATCAGCCCATCCGCCAACCACCCACTTAACAGACTGGAGGGAACAGGATGAAACAACATTCATAGGAGGAAATACAAGCCTTGGATATGGTGCGGTATGGAAAATAAAGTATGTGAAACACTTCGTGAGAACATTAGGACCACAAAGATGACAGCCCTCAATGCTCGATTTCACACTATCTTCAATGTGGATGCATAATCTTAACGTATCGTTGGTCGCAGCACCGAGTTCAGACCTTGTACCAGAAACAGTAAATTCAGCTCTGCTACGATAAAAAGTTGCAGTAAGTCTTGGGTCACCGTAGTCTATTCTTACTCCATTAGCTGTGAAAAACGAGGCGGCAGGATTTATCATAGCTGGCGTATCCTGCACTGTTATTCGTATCGATATATCCGCAGTATCACGGAAAACTGCGCTGTCGGGTGGCCAAACTTGGACAAGGCTCGGCGGCTGCCTATCAACGATGAAACTGCCGAAAACTGGCCTTATGTTGTAACAACCAGCACCATCACCTATAGCCTTGAGGGCGAAATTAACATTTTGTCCCTGAACCCACGATGTAGGATGACTGTAAATTAGGGTATCACCTCTTATACTCATTCTGGTCGGGAATGTGAAATCCGTATCGTTAACGGTCATAACAGCCGTTGAAACATCCGCAGTAGGAGACAAACGAATAGTTATTTTCTGGTTCGCACAACCCGTGTAAATATGCCCGCCCGATGGCGCAGGTGGACAAATAAGATAGGCTTCTGGCGGTGAGCATAGGCAGGTAGAGGTTGTTTCTTGGATGCAACCATGAATAGTATCATTATATAATCCGCTCAGGAAAATCGAGAAACATTTTTCGAAATCACGAGCACCAGATTGAATGTGTATCCTCCACCTGAAACAATGGGTTGAACCAGCAGGCCATGAACTGAATGTCTGAGTTCTCCCGCCCATAAGAAGGTCAAATTTTCCAGGGTCAACGAGCTGTGCCCTTATGGCTCCGCTTGCAGAAGGTCCGGTGTTGGTGATACAAAGTTTTATCTCAGTCGAGGAAAGCAGAAGTCCCATTATCTTCTGCGTTATAGTATCAGCTATCGCATTAGCTGACATCGAGATATCAAGATGCTTTCCGCCTGTAGCTCTCGCTATACGCCTGTATAATGTATCCCATTGTGCCGAATTAGGACCATCTGGCGGTGACTTGGTCACCGTAAATACCACGAAATCCTGGTTCATAGCTCTCTGGTATGGATTGTTAAAAGCCGGGAATGGATGAGCTATCGTATCGACATATGTTGAACTCGAGGTATCACAACAGCACGATGTTCCCGCCCGCAAATCCCTCGCACAGGAGGAATTATCGGTGAACAGCACTATAACTTTAGCATTTGTTATTGACCAATCGGCATAATCCTCCATAGCATGCCATATCGCATCCCATGCGGCATTCGGGACATCATTCCCGCCATGTTGTCGCGCAGTATCGATATCCAATGTGAATGTGCTCGGTGCGTTCCAGAAATTGTTACCAGGCATGAATGGGTCTCCATCCCAAACATTGACAGAATCATTAAAGGTTACAACACCTAAATAAATGAAATATGGAGTTGCTCCCAATTCACGGGCAACAGCTTTCGCAACATTTTTAGCTTTGTTAAAGTTGGAGGATGACATGCTCGAGCCCATATCTATGCAAAAAGCCACCTGTGGCGAACCTAATCCACTCCTTGTTGTGCACGATAGGTCAATGGTGAAACTTAACGGCGCCGATATGTTCGTTTCTGGATTAGGTTGCTTCGGAACATTACTGGCAAAAGCTATCGAAAACACCGCAAAAGTTAAAAAGACGATTAATATAGCAATATTTCTCATTTTATACCCCCTTTTATCTAATTCATAATACTAATTTACATCAGAATATCAAGCGCATTATTCAAATAAATCTCCCTGTGGAAACTGCTGACCGAACATTTTTGCGAACTTTTTCGCATTTATCGCCGCCTGCCCCATGTGGCAGTTATTAAAAAACACATATGTGTCCTTGGTCCAGCTCGATATAAGCCTTACAAGCTCGGCTATCTCCCCCAATTCTTCATCAGAATAGAAATAGTCATACCGATCCCCACTACCATACCAATTCTTGGCATTGCGACCATGCAATCGTAAGTATGCAACCTCAGTTGTGACCAAAGGTTCAGGGCGAGTCAATTCAGGAAGAGCTGGCACATCAGGAATAACCCAACCTACATCGTTTTCTTTAAGAAAGTCCATAGTTTCCTCATTTTTCCACGAAGAGTTTCTGAACTCAACGAAAAGTGGTCTGGTAAGCGCCTCTACTATTGCCTTCAACTTCTCGAAATTCTTTCTACTGAACCTAAAAGATACCGGAAATTGCGCGAGAAACCCTTTAAAAACCTTTTTATCTTTTGCAGGCGCTATAGCATTTTCTAACTCCGAAATGTAATTTGAGAGTTCCTTTTTAGTGGATTCCTCATGAGTTATAGAACGCGGAATTTTCACTGTAAGGACGAAATCATCAGGAAGCTGGGAAACGAGCTTCTCAATCCTCTCCTGAGGCGGGATTGCGTAAAATGTCGAGTTAAGCTCAAGAGCTGGGAAGTGCATAACATAGTATCTCAGCCAAAGCCTTTGGGAAAGTCCTTTAGGATAAAATGTTTTGCTCCAATCAGGGAAAAAATAACCTGATGTTCCAATGTATATTCCCATTTTAAATAAAATTGCCAAGAAAATCTGATAACTTTGGTATTATCGCATTTACCGAAAAATCTTTTCTTTTGTCCGAGCTAATCTGTTTCCCACCTTTTCGCCAGTTTTCGTAAAGTTCAGCAATTGCTTTGGCTGCTTTTTCAGGGTCTTCTATTGGTGCGGCGGCTCCAAACTCATTTTCCTTAACCAGCTTCAAAAGCGCACCCCCTTCAGGCGCGAACGCTATTATAGGTTTACCAGCACCAATGTAATCGAAAACTTTCCCCGGAACAATCTGTTTCCCACCTTTACTCGCTGGCACCGTAACAAAAACGAGGTTCGCATCAGAAGAAACCAGTAATCCTAAGGCATCTTTGCGAGGAAGATGGTCGAATAACTTAACCCCTGAAATGTTATGAAAAACCTTTCTGACACGATAATTCACATTACCTACAAGCAAAAGTTTAGTATTCTGCAGTATCGAATCAGGTAAAATACTAAAAACACGGCGTAAAAATCTTGGGTTATTATATCTATGAAAACTTCCTGCGTGAACTATCGTGAAATGTTCGGTAAAGTTTGCTTTCGGTAAATCTCTGAACTCATCGGGGTCATAGGGTGTCGGTATAACCTTAATTGGGGCTTGTGAATAAGCTTTTACAGTCTCAACGAACGAGCTATCAGGAACGATAAACCCGTCGAACATAGGGGTTATCCTTCGAAATATCGATTTAGCCAGTCTGAGCTGCACTAAATTCGCTAATTTTCTGAAAATAGAGCCGTAAGGGAGAAATAGCCAGAAAAGGTCGCGGAAATCAAGAATAACCGGAATTTGAGAAGACAGACGCTTAATGTGCTCCACCAACAATGCGGAACTGAATGGTGGAATGGTGATCAACACTAAATCAGGTGAAAAATTAGTTAATACGCCCTTGATATGTCTCGAAACCTCTTTGACCCAGAAATGCATTGGATCGAGGTTTAACACTGAACTTATTCCAACCAAGACTTTTTTATGAAACATGTAATTTTTAGAATAATAACCATCTATTATGTTGGTTTTTAATTTTATCACATCTATTTCCTCAACTAATTTCATAAGTGATTCATCTATTACGCGCCATGGCAACTTATTGCCACAAGTTAGGACTTTCACCATCCAGCCGCTTCTTCTTAAAAAGCGTGCAAAAAGCATAGCTCTAAGACTTGATATTCCCCCTGAGGGCGGGAAAAAGTAAGATATGAAAAGGAGTTTACGCGAGCTTTGAGCCATAAATTATTTTTTGCTTATTACTATTTCGCTGTCTTTTACATCAACGACTGTTTTGTCTCCTTCTTTCAGCTCGCCAGAGAGTATCATGGATGCTAATCGTTGCGTTATTTCAGACTCTATAAGCCTCTTTATCGGGCGTGCGCCGAACACAGGGTCATAACCCTTCTTAGCAAGGTATTCAGCGGCTGCTTGGGTAAGCTCAGCGTCTATTCCCTGCTCGATAAGCCTTTTCCTAACATGTTCAAATTGCAGCTTCACTATTTCAGCTATCTCCTTAGATAGTAATGGTTTAAATACTATTATTTCATCTATTCTGTTAAGGAATTCTGGTGGTAATGTCTTCCTTAGAAGGTCCTTTAGCTGTTTTTCAAGTTCAGCATGAATGGAATCACGATTTTGTTCGTTTATTTCGCTTATTCTGTCGACAATAAGCCTCGCCCCAAGGTTTGAGGTCATTATCAGTATGGTGTTTTTGAAATCAATGGTTCTGCCCTTGTTGTCAGTTAATCGCCCATCATCAAGCACTTGGAGCAGAATGTTAAAAACCTCTGGATGAGCTTTCTCAATCTCGTCGAACAAAACAACTGAAAACGGTCGTCGCCTTACCGCTTCAGTTAATTGTCCCCCTTCCTCGTAGCCCACATAACCCGGCGGTGCACCTATAAGTCGGCTTACTGAGTGTTTCTCCATGTATTCTGACATATCAATTCTTATCAGAGCTTTTTCGGTATCGAAAAGAGTCTCCGCAAGAGCTTTTGCCAGCTCAGTTTTTCCTACACCTGTCGAACCAAGAAATATGAAACTACCATGGGGTCTATTAGGGTCGGTTAAGCCAGCTCTGGTCGCACGAACCACTCTTGCAACGGCTTTCACGGCATGCTCTTGATCAACTATGCGTTTGTGAAGCTCGTCCTCGAGGTGAAGAAGCTTTTCTTTTTCGCTCTGGGTTAATCTTGCTACAGGGATACCAGTCCACTCCGAGAGAACCTTTGCTATGTCCTCCTCGTCCACTTCCTCCTTAAGTAATTTCCCCTGCTTTTGGATCTCGCTGAGCTGTTTTTGTGCCTGTTCAAGCATTTTCTGAAGTTCAATGAGAGCACCATACTGGATTCGCGCCGCCCTTTCGAAATCACCGGCTCTCTGCGCCTGTTCAAGCTCGAACTTGGCTTTCTCAATCTTTTCCTTAAGCTCGCTTATCTTCTGAAGGGCCTGCTTCTCCACTTGCCATTGAGCCTCAAGCTTTTTCCGTTCCTCCTCAAGTTTGCGAAGCTCTTTTTTTAGTTTTTCTACTTTCTCTCTTTCCTCAGGCTCTCGCTCCAACCCCTTTATCTCAAGATTAAGCTGCCTTATCTTCTTTATAACATCATCAAGCGGTTTGGGAATAGAATACAAATCTATTCTCAGCCTCGCAGCAGCCTCATCAACGAGGTCGATAGCTTTATCGGGAAGATAACGGTCGGTAATGTAGCGTGCGGAAAGTTTTGCAGCAGCCACCAAAGCCTCATCTTTTATCTTGACCTTATGATGAATCTCAAACCTTTCCTTAAGCCCTCTTAATATCGAAATAGTTTCCTCGATTGTGGGTTCGCGCACATATACTGGTGCGAATCTTCGTTCGAGTGCAGGGTCTTTCTCGATGTACTTTCTATACTCCTCTACTGTAGTCGCACCTATAGCTCTTAATTCACCTCTCGCCAGCGGCGGTTTGAGAATGTTGGCCGCATCCATAGCACCCTCTGCGGCTCCAGCACCTACTATAGTATGCATCTCATCTATAAAAAGTATTATCTTGCCCTGCGACTCAACCACCTCCTTAATGAAACTCTTTAACCTTTCCTCAAATTCCCCTCTGTACTTCGTACCTGCTATCATAGCGCCCATGTCAAGCTGGATGATTCGCGAGCCTCTCAGAGAATCGGGAACTTCGTTGGCAGCTATTTTCTGCGCCAATCCTTCAACTATAGCCGTTTTCCCGACTCCGGGTTCCCCGATAAGCGCAGGATTATTCTTTGTTTTCCTCGAAAGTATAGTTATAACTCGTCTTATCTCTTCTTCCCTGCCTATTATTGGGTCGAGTTTACCCTCGCGCGCAAGTTTCGTAAGGTCGATTCCGTACTGTTCCGTCGCAGCGAATTTCGTCTCGGGTTGTTGGTCGGTTATTCTGTGATGTCCCCTTATCACGCGCAGAGCCTGAAGAATTTTATCTTTCGTTATGCCAAACTCACTAAGAATTCTTGCCGCCCGCGTATCCGTCCCATCAGTCATAGCGAGCAAAATGTGCTCAACACTCGTGTATTCATCTTTAAAAAGCCTTTCTCCCGTCTGCATAGCGTCCTCAAGGCTTT
>JAGGRZ010000136.1 GCA_021159335.1 bacterium | reverse complement strand
CGGCGGCCGTAACTATAACGGTCCTAAGGTAGCGAAATTCCTTGTCGGGTAAGTGGACAACTTGCCCCTCCATCCCGCGAGGGATGGTGCAAAAGCCGGCTTATATCGGGGAAGCCCTCCTGTCAGTGCGGGCTGGCAGTGGGTAACCCCGAGGGAAGTCGCCTCGGTCCCTAACCGAGGTTGACCCCGTAGAGACTGACCCGAAAGGGGAGCCCCGAAATATTTTTCGGGGAATACGCCGGCCCCTCACTTATAACCCCATTTTGTGGGGGAAGCAACTATGGAGGACCTCCTTGATAACTCTAAACCCGGAGGGAAAATGCATCCGTGGTATGTGACCGGACTGGTGGAAGGTGAAGGATGCTTTTCGGTGTCCTTTAACAAGCGAGCCAGGCTGAAGGTTGGAATAGAAACTCGACCTTCATTCTCGGTGAGTCTTGCCAGCCGGGACCTGGAGTTGATTAAGGCTCTGAGGGAGTTTTTCGGATGTGGCGGAATACGGTTTTGCAGGCAGGACCGCACTTACAAATACGAAGTGCGCTCTATAGATGACCTGTGGAAGCGGATTATTCCCCACTTCAGGAAATTCCCACTGAGAGGCAGTAAAGCTGAGGACTTCGAGAAATTTGTCGAGATATGCGATTTAGTAAGAAGGAGTCATCATCTGAATCCGGAGTACCTGAGACATATAATAGAGTTAGCATACAGTATGAATGTCTCGGGGAAACGGAGGTATGGGAAGGAGGAACTCCTACGGTTGCTTCGTGAGGTGAAGAGATAGTCCACCGCCGATGGAAACATCGGGAAAAGGTGAAGTTCCGACCCGCACGAATGGCGTAACGACTGGGCCAGTGTCTCGAGGACGGGCTCGGCGAAATTGGAGTCGCGGTGAAGATACCGCGTACCCGCGCCGGGACGGAAAGACCCCGGAACCTTTACTGCAGTCTGGTGTTGGGTTCTGGCATATCGTGCGTAGGATAGGTGGGAGGCTGTGAAGCACCGACTCCGGTCGGTGTGGAGCCGCCCTTGAAATACCACCCTCGGTATGTCGGGGCTCTAACCCGCCGCCTATAAGTACGGGCGGGGGGACAGCGCCTGGCGGGCAGTTTGACTGGGGCGGTTGCCTCCTAAAAGGTAACGGAGGCGCCCAAAGGTCCCCTCAGCTCCGTTGGAAATGGAGCGTTGAGTGTAAAGGCATAAGGGGGCTTGACTGCGAGACCGACAGGTCGAGCAGGTGCGAAAGCAGGGCTTAGTGATCTGGCACCCCCGTGTGGAAGGGGTGTCACTTAACGGATAAAAGGTACTCCGGGGATAACAGGCTGATCGGGCCCGAGAGTTCACATCGACGGCCCGGTTTGGCACCTCGATGTCGGCTCGTCGCATCCTGGGGCTGAATCAGGTCCCAAGGGTTGGGCTGTTCGCCCATTAAAGCGGCACGTGAGCTGGGTTCAGAACGTCGTGAGACAGTTCGGTCCCTATCTGGCGCGGGCGTAGGAGGCTTGAGGGGGTCTGTCCCTAGTACGAGAGGACCGGGACGGGCGAGCCCCTGGTGTACCAGCTGTCGCGCCAGCGGCACAGCTGGGTAGCTATGCTCGATAGTGATAAGCGCTGAAAGCATCTAAGCGCGAAGCACCCCCCAAGATAAGGCCTCCCGTGTCCCGATTAGTCGGGACCCTGAAGGGCCCAGGGAGACTACCTGGTTGATAGGCGGCAGGTGTAAGCGCCGCGAGGCGTTGAGCCGAGCCGTACTAATAGCCCGTGAGTCTTAACCAAACTTTCTTGTCATCGAGTGTCTGCGCAAAGTCTTCCTCTTAAAATAAAAGCTTCCCCACCCTCCATAGCGCGGGGGAAACGCCCGGTAACATTCCGAACCCGGAAGCTAAGCCCCGCAGCGCCGATGATACTTGGCGGGAGACCGCCCGGGAAAGTAGGTCGAGGGTGGGGGTTAATA
>JAGGRZ010000135.1 GCA_021159335.1 bacterium | reverse complement strand
TGTGTTCAGCAACTGTTGGATTACCGGGTATGCCCTCTATAGGATGGCGCAGATACAACGCATTGCCGCCCAGTTTCTCGGAACGCTCAATAAGGTAGGTTTCGAATCCCTGTTTTCCCATGAGGACAGCAGCCTCCATTCCAGCAATGCCACCGCCTATGATTAATGCGCGCTTGGTCACAGGAATCTGCTCTATCTGCAGCGGTTCCAGAAGTGTTGCTTTTGCAACGGCCATCCTGACGAGGTCTTTCGCTTTTTCGGTGGCATCCTGCGGACTGTCTCTGTGAACCCATGAATCCTGGTCGCGGATGTTAGCCATGTTGAACAGGAACTTATTTAAGCCCGCCTCTCTGATAGTCTGTTGGAATAGTGGTTCATGAGTTCTCGGCGTGCAAGATGCGACCACAACCCTATTAAGTTTATATTCTTTAATTTTTTCCTTTATTCTCTCCTGTGTATCCTGGGAACATGTGTACAGGTTGTCCTCAGCATAAACTACATTCGGCAAAGTTTTGGCGTATTCGACCACAGCCTTAACATCCACCACGCCAGCGATGTTTATCCCACAGTGGCATACAAACACTCCTATTCGGGGCGGCTGTCCTTTAACATCTATCTCCGGCGGCAATTCCCTTTCTGTTATCTCAGTACCTCGCGCATCAGCTATCACAGAAGAAGCCAATGCTGCACCGCCCGAAGCCTGCGCAACCGTTTCGGGAATATCTTTTGGAGCTGCGAATGCACCTATAACATACACGCCATCCCGGCTCGTCTCCATAGGTCTGAACGGAGCAGTCTTTGCAAAACCAAACTCATCGAGCTCAATTCCGAATGTTTCAGCAAGCTTTTTAGCCGTTACCGATGGTTCAAAGCCGACCGAAAGGACCACCATCTCGAACTCTTCCCTCTCAAGCTTTCCATCCTCCGTTTCATATTTTATCCACAGATTTCCCGTTTCGGGGTCTTCGTCAATTTTCGCGACCCGGCTTCGAATAAATCGAACACCTATTTCTTTTTCGGCTCTTTCAATGTATTTGTCGAACTCCTTACCGTAGGACCTCATGTCCATGAAGAATATTGTTGGCTCGACATCAGGGGCGTGCTCTTTGGCTATTACTGCCTCTTTAGTCGCGTACATACAGCATACTGACGAGCAATACGGTCTTCCTACTTGTTCGTCGCGGCTACCGACGCACTGAATCCAGGCTATTTTTCTCGGATGTTTGCCATCGCCGGGGCGTTTAATGTGTCCTTTGTATGGTCCCGAAGCGGAAAGTATTCGCTCGAATTGTATTGATGTAACGACATTTTTGAATCGTCCATAACCGTATTCGCTCTTTATCGTTGGTATGAACTCATCGAATCCAGGCGCAAGAATGACCGAGCCGACTCTTATCTCATGGATTTTAGCGAGCATTGAATGGTCTATAGCATCGGCTTTGCACGCGCGGACGCACTCCATACACTCAGAGCAGCCTGCGCACGACAGACATCTTTTAGCCTCAGCTACAGCCGTTTCCTCATCAAAACCGAGCGCTACTTCCTCGAAATTTTTGGCTCTATCAGTAGCACAGGCGAGCTTCATTTTCGCGCGCGGCTGGTAGGGCACATCTTCCGGGTCCTGGTCAGATTGCACATAGTCGTCGATAGGACCCTCGAGAGAAAAATCTCTACCCTCATAAAGGTCAACCCCCTGAAGATAACGGTCGATGGATATGGCTGCCTTCCTTCCCTGCGCCATAGCGTCGATGTAAGTTAGCGGTCCAGTAACATCGTCTCCGCCGGCAAAAACACCTTCAACATTGGTTGCAAGGGTCTTCTCATCCACCTCGAAAGTGTTCCATCTCGTTATTTTGAATTGCTCGATTTCCTCACCCAGGAGAGAAAGGTCTGGTTGCTGAGATATGGCTGGCACTACCATGTCGCATTCGAGCACGAATTCTGAACCCTCAATAGGTATCGGTCTTCTTCTGCCCGATTCGTCAGGCTCGCCGAGTTTCATCCGGACACACTTTATGCCAGTTACTTTACCGTTTTCTCCGAGTATTTCCACTGGCGTAACGAGGAACTCTATCTTCACGCCCTCTTCTATCGCTTCCTCTACCTCTTCCGGATTAGCGGGCATCTCTTTCCTTGAGCGGCGGTAAAGTATAGTCACATCAGCGCCAAGTCTTAGAAGCGTTCTCGCGGCGTCTATAGCTGCGTTACCGCCACCTATAACCATCGCCTTCTTCCCAACTTTGACATCTTTCCCGAGATTGAATTCTCGCAGAAATTCCACTGCTCCCCATACGCCTTCCAGGTCCTCACCAGGTACTCTTAGTTTGCGGCTCTTGTGGGCACCTATGGCTATAAATACTGCGTCGTGTTTCTCTCTAAGTTCGGATAGCTTGATGTCTTTGCCTATAACGGTGTTGAGAACGAATTTTCCGCCAAGCTTTTCTATAAGTTCTATTTCACCGAAAAGTATGTCGCGTGGAAGTCGGTATGACGGGATTCCGGCGTACATCATTCCGCCCGGTTTATCGAGCGCATCGTAAATAGTTACATCATATCCTTTACGAAGCAGGTCATGGGCACACATAAGTCCAGCGGGACCTGCCCCTACTATGCCGACTGACTTCCCTTTAGGCTCATCCTTCGTCAAATCCCATTGGAAAGAACCGTATTTTTTGAGTTCGTAATCGGCGACGAATCTTTTCAGATAATCTATCGCCACGGGCTCGTCGAATCTTGCTCTGTCGCACACAGATTCACACGGATGAGTGCAAATTCTTCCAGTAATAGCAGGGAACGGATTTTTTTCACGCACCAAGGCAAGCGCTTCCTCGTATTTACCTATTTTTATAAGCTGGATGTATCCTACTGCGTTGACATGAAGCGGACATCTTGCGCGGCATGGCGGCTCGCCCAGTTTTTCTATAACGAATGCTGACGGTGCAGCCTGATCGAAAAGCCTATAAGCAGCTGTGCGCTTTATCAGGAGTTCCTCGAATATGTTGGGACGATTATCCACTGGGCATGCTTTTGCGCAATCGCCGCAGCCGGTGCACTTATCAAGCCTTATGTAGCGCGGATGTTCGAGAATTTTAACCTTAAAATCGCCCGCTTCGCCCTCAAAACCTATTACTTCTGAACCCGTTAGCAACTCTATATTTTCGTGCCTTCCACACTCAACGAGCTTGGGCGAAAGTATACATATCGAGCAGTCATTGGTGGGGAAAGTTTTGTCGAGCTGAGCCATAACCCCGCCTATAGAATATTTGTTCTCGACCATGTATACTTTGAAACCCGATTCGGCGAGGTCAAGCGCGGCTTGGATACCTCCTATCCCTCCCCCTAAAACCAAAATGGAACCCGGCTTCCCGTTAGGCATTTCTACCTCCATATTATGATCAAGTTAATTTTTTAACAAAGTTATTCGGTCGGAAAAAAGTTGTCAACGGTTTTATTTGAACATATAATTAGATTCGAAAACTAACGCAAAACAAACTAACATAAGGTTCATCAAGTAACGGCTTTGGTCTCCACTCTTTCTTTGCCGAATCGCTCCAAAATAGTCCTCAGATACTTTCCAGTTATAGACTTTGGATTCTGCGCTACCTCTTCCACAGTCCCCTCTGCGACGATATATCCCCCCTCATCTCCACCGCCGGGTCCAAGGTCGATAATCCAGTCGGCATGAGCTATAACATCGAGATTATGTTCTATAACTATTACAGTGTTCCCTCTATCTACCAATTTGTCCAGCACTGCGAGCAAAACTTTGACATCGTACGCATGAAGCCCAACCGTCGGCTCGTCGAGAATGTAAAGAGTGTTGCCCGTCTCAGTATGCGAAAGCTCCTTAGCAAGCTTAACTCTCTGTGCCTCACCGCCAGAAAGCGTTGGCGCCGATTGCCCGAGCTGAATGTATCCAAGGCCCACCTCCTTAAGAATCCTGAGTTTTCGCTCTATGGGTGGAATGTTTTCGAAAAGGTCGTAAGCTTCGTCGACCGTCATGGCAAGCACATCGGCTATCGAATAACCTTTATATTTTATCTCCAATGTTTCCGCTTTGAACCTTTTCCCTTTGCACTCATCACACTTTATGTAAACATCTGGCAGAAAGTGCATTTCAAGCTTTATCACGCCAGTCCCCTGACACGCCTCACACCTGCCACCCTTAACATTAAACGAGAACCTTCCCGGACGATAACCTCTCGCTCTCGATTCGGGCAGCGATGCGAATAGCTCCCGTATAGGCGTGAAAACTCCGGTGTAGGTAGCTGGATTCGAGCGCGGCGTCCTACCTATGGGAGATTGGTCTATGTTTATAACATTGTCTATATTGTCGAGTCCTATAATTTCCTTGTAGGGCAAAGGTTTGAGATGAGCGCGATGATAATAGCGGGCAAGTATCGGGTATAGGGTTTCGTTTATCAGGGTGCTTTTGCCCGAGCCGGAAACACCAGTTATGCAAATGAATTTCCCGAGAGGGAATCTGACAGTTATGTTTTTCAAGTTGTGCCCTGTTGCGCCGACAAGGACCAGTTCTTTGCCATTCCCCGGTCTTCTTTGCTCGGGTATAGAAATTTTCAGCTTACCAGCGAGGTACTTTCCCGTTATGCTTTCCGGGACTTTCTTTATCTCCTCAGGAGGACCCAGCGCTACCACATGTCCGCCTTTCACCCCTGCACCGGGGCCAAGGTCAACCACGAAATCCGAGCTTTCTATTATCTGTCTATCGTGCTCAACAACTATGACTGTGTTCCCAAGGTCCCTGAGCTGGATTAGCGTTCTAAGCAGTTTATCAGTATCCCTGGGATGAAGTCCTATAGTTGGCTCATCAAGCACATAAAGCACACCAACAAGCCTCGAACCTATCTGGGTCGCTAAGTGTATTCTTTGCGCCTCGCCGCCCGATAGTGTGTGCGTCATTCTATCCAGCGTAAGATATCCCACGCCGACATCGCGAAGGAAATGAAGTCGCGCGCGAATCTCCTTTATTATTTGCCTTGCTATTTCATTCTGGCTTTGGGTTAGTTTTTCAGGTAGCTCATCGAAGAACTCGCATGCTTCGTCTATTGACATTGCGGTTATCTCGTGTATACGCTTTCCTGCAACGGTCACGGCTCTCGATTCAGGGCGCAGTCGAGAACCACCGCAAGCGCTGCACTTTTCGGCAACCATGAAACGCTGAATCCAGGCTCTGACATCGTTTGACTCGGTCTGCCTGTAACGGCGCTCAAGATTGGGTATTATGCCTTCGTAAACACCTACCCATCTCCCCGAGGATTTTCCGTTAGCGGATTTATAGTGAACTACTATCTCCTCGTCGCTGCCGTAAAGAATGAGTTTCTTATGTTTTTCCGAAAGTTCTTTCCACGGTTTGTGAAGGGGTATATCGTACTTTTTCGCTAAAGCCTTAAGCTGAGCGAAGTACCAGCTCCCTACGAAATCGCGCCATACAGCTATTGCGCCCTCGTAAATCGAAAGATTCGGATTCGGAACGATAAGGTCGGGGTCTATCCTAAGCTGGATGCCAAGCCCCGCACATTGAGGACACGCTCCGTAGGGCGAGTTAAAAGAAAACATTCGCGGTGATAGCTCTTCAATACTCGTTCCGCAGCGTGGACACGCCATCTTCTCCGAAAATGTGTATTCCTCGCCTGTATCGTAATCTACGATGACAACCAACCCATCGCCGTAGGATAGAGCCGTTTCTATGGATTCGGAAAGTCGCCCACGATAATGCTCGTCCACGGTTAATCTGTCCACAACGAGCTCTATGGTGTGTTTCTTATTCTTTTCGAGCAATATCGGCTTATCCATAGTTCGAATGTGCCCATCAACTCTTACTCGGAGGAAGCCCTCTTTCTGTAGCCTTTCGAAGAGAGCTTTATACTCTCCTTTACGACCACGGACCAGCGGTGCCAGCACAAGTATTCTGTGCCCCTGAGGAAGTTTCATTATCTGCTCGATTATTCCCGCTATAGTCCATCTTTCTATCGGGGCGCCGCAAATCCAGCAATGTGGGGTGCCCACTCTCGCGTAAAGAAGCCGCAGGTAATCATAAATTTCCGTCGCGGTTGCCACCGTCGAGCGGGGATTGTGGGAGGCTTTCCTCTGCTGGATAGCTATAGCTGGTGAGAGCCCGTCTATAAAGTCGACATCTGGTTTTTCCATAAGCGACAGAAATTGTCTGGCATAAGCGGAAAGGGATTCGACATAGCGTCTCTGCCCCTCAGCGTAAATCGTGTCGAAAGCGAGTGAACTTTTGCCTGAACCCGAAAGCCCCGTTATGACAACGAGCTTGTTGCGAGGAATTTTTAGTGAAATATTCTTAAGGTTATGTTCCCTTGCACCCTGTATTACTATGTAGTCGTCCATGATTTTAGAAGTTTTTTAACTAATATAATGCGAAATTTTTTCGGCAAAATCAACAGGAATTATACTAAATGCGAATGAGACCCTTTAAACTTGACACAAGGCATGTCGATAGACATATTTTCTGTGCAATTAGCCAAAGAATTGATATAAGCCATGAAATCAGTAAAGGAAAAAATAATTTCGGAAATAGAGAAGATTCCCGATAGTTATCTTCCGGAAATTCTCAGTTTTATCAAAAAATTCGAGAAAAAGTTGCTTCTCGATAAACTTGACACTGCCATTTTGAGTGAATCCTCACTCATGAAGGATTGGCTGAAACCTGAGGAGGACGAAGCTTGGAAGGATTTGTGAAGGGTGATGTAGTGGTTGTTCCTTTCCCTTTCTCTGATCTTTCCCAAGCCAAAAAACGCCCCGCACTGGTAATAGCTAACTTAAAAGGCGATGATTTGATACTCTGCCAAATAACCAGTCAAAAAGTAAAAGATTCCTATGCTATTACTATTACAAGCGAAGATTTTGAATCAGGCAGCCTGAAACAGACAAGTAATGTTCGACCTAACAGAATATTCACCGCAGATAAAAGCATAATTTTGTATAAGGTCGGCAGCTTGAAGAAAAGAAAAATCGAAGATGTGATACAAGCTATCATTAAAATTTTGAAAAGTTAATTTTTTCGTTCATCCCCGTAATTACTTATTTAGCCTTTGATTTAGCCTTGACAGCCAAACCTTAAAAAATAGATTAATAACCAGATGGTGGGTATAGCTCAATTGGTTAGAGCGCCGGACTGTGGATCCGGAGGTCGAGGGTTCAAAGCCCTCTACCCACCTTTTAAAATTAATCGGGTTTGCACATAAAAACTGTAAAAATTGATGAATTAACACGCGACGAAAAGCTCAAACCGTGGAGTCCCGTCGAGTTAGCCAGATTAAACGACCATGTTGTAAGATTTGTGTTCTGCAAAGGCGAATACCACTGGCACAAACACTCCAACGAGGACGAACTCTTCTTCGTTGTAAAAGGACAGTTGTTGATAAAAATGCGCAAGTCTCATAATGACCTGACCCTTAACGAGGGCGAGATAGCGGTAATCCCGAAAGGAGTCGAGCACTGTCCAGTAAGCCCAAAAGACTCCTATATACGTTTGTTCGAGCCGAAAAAACTTATAAGCGAAGGCGACGGATAAACTACACATCGAACAACTTTCTTGCCCAGACATCAACTTTTAGTTAAAATTCTAATGATGAAAAAAGGAGGGATTATGTTCAAAGGCTCGATAGTCGCCCTAATAACACCTTTCGATGATAAGGGTAATGTCGACCTCGAAACATACAAAAGGTTGGTCGGCTGGCACATAGAACAGGGCACGGACGGAATACTCGTTGCAGGCTGCACTGGTGAGAGCTTTACATTGCACGAGGATGAACGGGATGCGTTGCTTTCCGCTGCTCTCGAGGTGGCGAAAGGGAAAATACCAGTGATAATGGGTACAGGAGCTTCAGAGACAAAGCTCGCCGTACAAAGAACCGAAAGAGCTAAAAAGATTGGCGCCGATGCGGCACTCGTTATAACCCCTTTCGGGAACAAACCCACACAGGAAGCGCTGTATAATTACTATCGCGAGATCGCTGATGTTGGATTACCAATAATAATGTACAATGTGCCCTCACGAACGGGTACAAACCTGCTTCCGCAAACTGTCGCAAAACTCTCGGAGATAGATGGCATAGTAGCTATAAAAGAGGCTTCCGGAAGCGTTGACCAGATGAGTGCCATACTCAAATATGCACCCTCAATAACGCTTCTTTCCGGTGATGACTCGCTGACACTGCCGGCTTTGGCGCTGGGAGCCAAAGGTGTGGTCTCGACGATAGCCAACATCGCACCTCAGGATTTTGCCGACATGGTGCGCCACTTCCAAAATGGCGACATACAACACGCGCGAGAAATTCATTTCAGATTGTATCCGCTGATGAAAGCACTCTTTCTCGAGGGTAACCCGGTGCCTCTCAAGGCTGCGATGGAGATGCTTGGGATTTGCAGCGGAAATCTCAGACCACCACTAACGCCAGCTTCCCAAAAGACTCGCGAAGCTTTGGAAGAAGCCCTTAAACAAGCAAAGCTCATTATCGAATAACTAAAATGAAAATAATAATAAACGGCATACTCGGTAGAATGGGGAAAGCTATAGTCAAGTTAGCCAAGCAAGAGGGTTTCACGATTGTCGCCGGCGTGGACAAAGAAAGCACGATTTTCGAGGAAATTCCCGTTAAGAACCTGCCCGATGAACTTCCAAAAAGCGTGGACTGTGCGCTTGACTTCTCCTCGCCTGAGGGCACAGTAGCTATTGCTGAATGGTGCGCTAAAAATGGTATTCCATTGGTCTCGGGAACGACGGGACTTAATGATAAGCAGTTCGAGACTCTGCGTTCTGCGTCGAAGAAAATACCACTTTTTTACGCGACCAATATGTCGCTTTCAGTCGCACTTCTCGGAAAATTCGCCTCCATTTATGCTTCGGCGAACCCGGATGCAGATATCGAAATCGTCGAATATCATCACCGGCACAAAGCTGATGCTCCGAGCGGAACGGCTTTGACACTGGCTGAAAAAATTGCGCAGGCTCGAGGTTTGGGAAAGGATTCGATAATTTTCGGGAGACACGGTAAAACCGGAGAGCGTCCGAAGAAGCAAATAGGGATACACGCTGTTCGCGCTGGTGAGATAACGGGCGAACACCACATAATTTTCGCTGATGAAACGCAGGAGGTAGTTCTCGTTCACAGAGCAAGAAGTCGAGCTCTTTTCGCTAAGGGTGCTTTGGAAGCTGCGAAATGGCTTGTCAAAAAGCCGTGTGGGCTTTATTCTATTGATGATATCGTGAAAACATTTTTCGGAGGTGATTAATGAGAAAAATAAACATATTTCTGAT
>JAGGRZ010000134.1 GCA_021159335.1 bacterium | reverse complement strand
GGTATTTTTAAATGTATCAAACATTTGCTCTATCTCTACTCTACTTTTGAAATATTGAAATATTTTTTCAGCAGAGACTTTCTCTAAATTAGTGATTAAAGCAAGTGTTCCAAACCTGTGTTGTTTCTTATGGAAATCCTGAGTTTGACAGTTAATTTTATTCGTCTCCTTGCAGCACATCGTTTTATTAAATTAGACCCGAAATCGTTTTCACTATGTTTTTTTTAACTCATTCTAAAAATTCTCAAGGATACCGATATTCGGCGGGATCTTTATTCTCATAGTCCTCAAAATTTGATTTGCCAATCCTTCTACAGGAGAACGCAGGAAAAATTTTCTCCCTTCTATTTCTATTTCCGAGAATTGAAGGGAATCTAATGCTTTTCTTATTTTTTCAGGAGAATATTCTATCTTGTTTCTTTTTAACTCAATTTCCAATGTCCTCTCTAAAAGGAAAGCTATGAAACACAGAACCAGATGCCCTTCAATCCTTTTTGGTGTCCAGTGAAACATGGGCCGGGTCTCAAGATGAGTCTTGAAGATTCGGAATGATTCTTCTATTCTCCACAACTGGTGGTATAGTTCTAACACCTTCTCTGCTCTTAAATTCTTACAGTCTGTTCTTATCCCAAAGTATCCATCCCACCTTTCATCTTCTTCAATTTTGGCACTGCTAAGAGCAGGAGCTGAATCAGAAACTATTTCTATAAACCGGAGTGGACCTCTTTTAACTTTACCCATTACCTTTCCTTCTTCTATCATTTTTTTTGCCTTCTCCACCAATTGCTCCCTCTCTTTTCTATCTCTTCTCGCTTTTCTCTCTGACCAACTACAGATTAAGTCTTCACCCCCCAACTGTATTCTTTTCCACCTGAAAACTTCATTCCCCTCTTTGTCTTTTACAGGTTTGTACCCATCCTTCCTCAGAATCTCTTCTTTTATTTTTTTAGGTAAGTTCTTTATCCTTCCCCCAACTATGTATTGGTACCCTTTCCCCTTTATCATTTTGATATTCTTTTTAGAAAGTAGTGCCTGGTCCCCTATTACTATCACCCGATTAATTTGAAACTTATCTTTCATCTTTTCCAATGCCTTAGGTAGAGTATGTCCTTCAAAACTACTACCCGGGAATACATCATAGCCTACTGGCCTGCCTTCTGTATCCTGCAATAGTCCCAACATTATCTGTACCTCTTTGAATTTCCCATCTTTACTAAAACCCATCTTCTTTAATGCATCTTCCCTTACACTCTCAAAATATAAAGTGGTTACATCATAGAAAACTACATCTACTTTCATATTGAACAAATTTATGTTCTGGGCAAAAAGGTATCTCTCTATTTTTTCCTTGCTCTCTGCCAGAATATCTAATCCCCGATAAAGATGCTGTAAGCTGTTCTCCTTTACTCCGTAATATCTGTCCTGCTCCTGGAAACTTTTTAGTTTGCTCTTGGGATCTATTAACCTATCTAAAACCATCAGAAATACCGCACTCCATAAATCAAATTCTATCTTCCTTCCCTCCAATACCTTCTCCCATAACTTATCCATCTTAAATTCATCCCATATCTTCCGATACACTCTCACTGCTCCCCACCACTTTCTATCTTTCTCCTCAGTAGTAGTAATATCCAGATATTTTCTCTGTTTACAATATTTAAGTAGGGCAGAAGCTAATTTTTCTAATTTTCCGCTCTCTCTTAGTTTATCTATATTTCCTAAACTGCCAATATTCCTCTGCCTTGACCTGCTCCCATCCCAATAACTCTCTACAATCACCAGATATTCTTTATTTTTACTCTTAACTATCCTCGGAAACATTTTTCAATAGTTTGCATCATATAATATTATTTCTTATGTGTTGATTTTATCATAATTAATCAGTTTGTCAAGAACATATTATAAAAATTTCGGATAAAAATTTTTTGGCAAAAGTTTTCACTATGTTTTTTAGAAATTTACAGGGGAGGAAAATCAAAAACGATATCAGTGGACACGATTGGAAAAATGTGTTGGTTAATTTTGCCTCTCAACTGTCAAACTCAGGATATTACTTGAAAATAGAGGAAGTTACGGTTTAAAATGAAGAGGAACTTCCTCTAAAAAAATAAGGTCTATCTTCTCCTCTGAGAAACAATTTGTAAGCTCTAAAAAAAGTCCCCCTTAGATCTTCCCTATCTTTGAAGGAGAGGGTATTTTATTTTTAAATTTTACTGCTATATCCAGGTC
>JAGGRZ010000133.1 GCA_021159335.1 bacterium | reverse complement strand
GCAGACCAGCATGAATTAATGTCAGAAACCACTTGTTAAGACACCTTCTCTGCGGTCTCCAAAATCGAAATCTTCACTTCAACCTCCGCGGTATCCGAGTATCCGCGGTATCCGCGATTTCCCCCCACAATTCATCGAAACAATAGCCAACCTCACCTCACCACAGCTATTCTCCTGCTTGCTTTGGTGAGACCTGAAACAATATCGAGCAAATAAATTCCAGAGCTAACAGGTTTTCCGAATTGGTCGGCAAGGTCCCAGGTGAAGTTATGTCGTCCCGGGGTGAGCCTGCCGCTAAAAATAGTTTTTACAAGATTCCCTGAAAGGTCGTGCACGCGAATAATTACATCTTGAGTATAGTCAACGACTCGTATGCTCAAACTTACCGCTCCGTTTGTGGGGTTTGGATATGGATTGCCAACCACTAACCTCGTGGGCAGCAATTTTTTATCTTCAACCTCTGCGGTAGGGTATCCAACCCCATAATAGAACCCGGTAAGATAAGCTTCATAGCCACCTATAGCCGTTTGGTCCCAGCGGATTACCACCGCCAAATCATTTATGGGTCTGCCGGATGTGGTAACGCTCCATATAGAATCCTTTGCGTATGCAGTGTCAGTGAAAACTATCATGTCAGCGTAAAGCATATCGCGCCCTATAGGAACACCCTGGGCGACATCGCAGATATAGTCACCGTAATTGCGGAACAATGTGAAGTAAGCGGGAACATCGGTGCCCGTGTATTCACGCTCGGTGGTGAATGTGTCTCCGGGAATTTCTATAAGAGGATTATCCCGTGGACCTACACGAACATCGTTGTAGGAAAATATTCCAACATAAGCACTATCATCCTGGTCGTTGTAATACATATATTCTATGTAGACGAACCCACGAAGTGAGTCTATCTCGTTTAGGAGATAAAATTTTTCCCAGATAATTCCCGTGCCGGCAAACCAGCGAAGCGATATAGTGTTCGAATAGATATTTGCGCTATCCGCCAGTCGCATTGGCATTGTGCCGGGTATGCTGATGTTGCAATAATATTCAACCCCAACTTTAATGCAGAAATATGTGTGCCTTGGTTCCGATGGATAACCCTCAACAAGAGCGAGAGGCACACCCTCAACACGCCCTATAGTGAATTGTCCAGTGGCACGGTTGACTACAACGGCCACCTTGTCATTGGATAATGATACTGTGCTTTGTCCGCTTATTACGGTTAAAAAAACGACTAATCCAGTAATAATTAATAGCTTTTTATTCATTGCACATCCTTTTTGACCCACTATATCAAACATTAATCGCTCAGAACCTGAAAGTCAAGGATAGATTTAGACCAACCTCTCCATCAAAGCTATTAAGTCTCGCCCTTAATTCCGTCCTCGATGTCCCTATCCTTTTGATTCTCACCACATTTATCACGCTAAGAACTCTGTTTAATGCTGCTACCCCCAATGCTATTCTGAAATTTC
Organism: bacterium; assembly: GCA_021159335.1. Taxonomy (NCBI): domain Bacteria; species bacterium. Next base: position 57,767 of record JAGGRZ010000133.1, on the reverse strand, counting down.
TTAGCGCACGCTGCGACGAGGTCCACAGGTCGTAGTATCGAAGCTGATCGGATTCGTTTCGCCATGTCCAATCGAGTGAGTCGGGTAGTAGGTCTTCAAGTCCATAACCGCTTTGCAAAAGCAAGAGATTGTAAATCTCCCTGCTCGGATACAAACCAACTATTCTGTAGAAATCTTTGTCCTCAATTTCGGGGGATGCCCCGGCATACCGTGCAGAAAACCATCTGCATTCCTCGAATGTCCAATCTCCTTTTATCCTGAACGCGATGGCGGACGCCCATATAGCGCCATCGACTGCGATAAAACCATATCCCCAGTTCTTCTCCCCAAGATAAATTTCGCCGGCACCCGGTAGCAGAGCTGATAAAACAATGGCTTTAAAAAGGCTTTTTTGCTTATCTTGCTCGGCTTGCTCATAAAATATGTTGCCCTCAAAAATTCTCTGACTGAAAACTACCTGGACTATGAGGAGGAGTAGGATTAGCTTTTTCATTATTTCCTCGTTTCGAGCTTAAACAAAATGGCCCAGCGTGGAATTGAACCACGGACCTCGCGCTTATCAGGCGCGCGCTCTAACCAACTGAGCTACTGGGCCATGTCCAATTTTCTTTGGAGGATACCGGATTCGAACCGGTGACCCCAGGCTTGCAAAGCCTGTGCTCTCCCAGCTGAGCTAATCCCCCACAAGCAATTTTCAAATTATTTTTGATGGGCGGTTTGTCAATACTTTTTTGAACCCACGAAAAGCTCATAACAAGCCGTCATATCATAATTTAAGAGGATCAATAGGTTTGCCTTTGTATCTGACCTCATAGTGCACATGTGGACCCCTAACCATGCCCGTGTGACCGCTATAACCTATGATATCCCCTTTGCCAACAATATCCCCCGCATCCACGACTATCTCGGAAAGGTGACCGTAAACAGTCTCGTATCCATTAAGATGGTCCACAACGACGAATTTCCCGAGTTCCCTGTTCTCGCCCGCCTCGATGACAACCCCGTCAGCTGTAGCCGAAACAGGAGTGCCGTCCTTGGCGTAGATGTCAACCCCTGTATGAGGAGATTTGAAAATTCCGCCCACCTCACCAAACTTGGCAGTAACAGGTCCCTTAACTGGCAATCCCGATGGTATGTGCGCGACAAGCCTATCTTTGCTATCAAGAAAGTCCGCAAGCTCAGGTAACCCAACATTCCTGAACGGTGATGGTTTTTGCCTGAAAGCTACTTCTAATTTTTGCTTCTTCGTTGAGGTCTTTTTGGTTCTCTCCCCTGAGACCAGCAATGCTTGCTCGAGAATTCGCTTCATAGCCGAAAGCCGCCTTATCTCAAATTCCAGCGAATCGAGTTTCACGAGTGCTTTCCGTAGCCGTATATTTTCTGCCTTAAGCATTCTTATCTTGGACCCGCGCCACAGCGCCGCAGATAATATATTGTAGCACACCATCGCCCAGCCCGCTATGACGAGCCCAACAAGAAGAACGAATGCCCAGCGAGGCATAACGAATCCATACTTTCTTTCACCTTCACTGGGCGAAATTATAACGGTTATTTTTCGCTTTTTGGGCATCTAATGTTTGCGCTTAAGTAAATTCTCTGCTTTCCTTGCTATGCTTTCGTAATCAAGTCCGAACTCCCTTAAAAGTTCCATTGGCTGCCCCGACTCTCCAAACCTATCGTTTACCGCCACGAAATCCATAGGAACGGGATGGGTTCTGACAACCACCTCGGCCACCGCACCTCCCAATCCACCGTGAATCTGGTGTTCCTCCGCAGTTAATATAGCTCCCGTTTCCTTCGCGGCTTTCTCTATCGCAGCAACATCTATAGGCTTTATAGTGTGTAAATCAATGATCCGCGCGCTTATACCTTTTTTCTCAAGCAACTCAGCCGCCAGTATCGACTCGGCAACCATTGCCCCACATGCTATTATGGTTAGGTCTTCACCGTCACGGACTATTCTTGCTTTGCCGGGCTCAAACGGAGTTTCCTCGTCCGTAATGAGCGGAACGGGCGCTCTACCAAATCTTATGTAAACAGGTCCATCTATCTGTTCTACTGCTGCTATGGTGGCTTTTCTTGTTTCCTCGGCGTCGGCGGGAACGAAAAGCGTCATTCGAGGCATTACCCTCATTATGGCTATTTCCTCAAGAGCCTGATGTGTCGCGCCATCCGGACCAACCGATACCCCACCGTGTGCACCGCCTATCTTCACATTAGCATTGTTATAACAAACCGATGTTCTTATCTGGTCGCACGCTCTCCCAGCAGCGAAAACCCCATATGTCGAGAAAACGGCTATTTTACCCGCTAAAGCCAGTCCTGTTGCCATCCCCGCAGCATTTTGTTCAGCGATCCCCGCGTTGAAAAACCTATCTGGAAATTTCTCGGCAAAGTAACTCGCTCTCGTTGATTCAGTAAGGTCCGCTCCTATAACAACAAGTTCAGGATGACGCTCGGCAAGCTCAGCTAAGGCCTGCCCAAAACCGTTTCTTGAGGGTATCATCTTCCATCCATGCTCCTCGTATATGTTCATCGCCTGCCCTCCGAATTAAATCTTTTTTTGGCAATAATCACTTTTCGTTGAGGACCACAATCTCAGTCGAAATCGAATACATCTGGGCGAATGTCTCGTAATGTTCAAAAAGTTCTCTCATCTTATATCACTATCCAGTGCCTCGGGTGGGAATCCAAGGTCTTTCATGGCTATTAGTGCCTGTTCGCGATTGGGAGCTTTCCCGTGCCACTCGGCATGGTCCTCCATGAATGAAACCCCCTTGCCCTTCGTTGTGTGCATTATGATGGCTGTGGGCTTCCCAGACATTGATTTCGCCTGCTCAAATGCCTCATCGAGCTCACGAATCGAATGCCCGTTTATATCTATAACATGCCAGCCGAACGCCTCAAGTTTCTCAACCAGCGGATAGATTGACATCACATCCCTCACTCTACCATCGATCTGGAGGTCGTTATTGTCTATTATCGCCGTGAGGTTGTCGAGTTTATAATGGGCACCAGCCATGAACGCTTCCCATATTTGTCCTTCCTGAATTTCGCCATCGCCAAGAATCGCGTATACGCGCCAGTCAGCTTTATCGAGATATTTCCCTGATATTGCCATTCCCACCGCTATAGACAATCCCTGCCCCAGTGAGCCAGTCGAAGCCTCGATTCCGGGCAAGCCCTTATCCCGCGCGGGATGTCCCTGAAGCCGTGAGCCAAGCTTGCGAAGCGTCCAGAGCTCCTCGCGAGGGAAATAACCGCTCTCTGCCAGTACTGCATAAAGTGCTGGACACGCATGACCCTTAGACAACACCACTCTATCTCGTCCTTCCCAGTCAGGCTCTTTGGGACGGTGACGAAGATGTTTGAAGTACAAAACTGCCAACATGTCAGCTATTGACAATGAACCACCGGGATGCCCCGAACCCGCATGGTAGGTCATTTTTACAATGTCAAATCTTATCCTGCGGGCTATCTCCTCAAAATAACGAACCTCATGCTCTGTCAACATTTCCCCTTACCTCCTCAAAAGAACAATTTAGAGCATATATGAACCCGAGCAAGAAAATTGATTGTGAATACAAAATATTCTTATAAGATAATTTCTTGCTCAAAAAGCGCGATAGAATTTATTTAAAGGACAACTCAAAAAGGAGATTGCTATGGCTATAATTTTGGATGGCTCAAACCTAACGGTGGAGAAACTCGTAAGAATAGCGCGATATGGGGAGAAGGTGGAACTTTCACCAGAAGCTATTGACCGGATAAAAGTATGTCGAGAAATGGTTGAGCGGAAAATAGCTGCGCGAGAAATAATGTATGGCATAAATACAGGCATTGGCGAATTTTCGGAAATAATACTTACCGATGAGCAAATCGAACAGTTTCAAAAATGGTTGATATTTAACCACGCTGCGGGAATAGGCGAACCTATGCCTATAGAATATGTTCGTGGTGCCATGGCGAGTAGAGTTAATGTTCTTGCCCACGGAATGTCCGGGTGCAGGCTCGAGATAGTCCAAACATTCGTAGAAATGCTTAACAAAGGCGTTACACCTGTAGTTTGTCGGAAAGGGTCTGTGGGAGCGTGCGGGGATCTTGCACCAATGTCGCAAATAGCGCTTTTGCTTATGGGCGAAGGCGAAGCGTTTTACAAAGGCGAAAGACTACCTGGACGGGTGGCAATGGAAAGAGCTGGCATCCCTATCCCAGGCTTAAAAGCCCGTGATGGACTCGCATCCATAAATGGTTCAAACTTCATAACCGCAATAAGCGCACTTCAAATTTACGATATAGACCGCTGGCTCAAGCAAGCTGAAATAGCCTGTGCTATGTCGCTTGAGGCTTTATACGCAAACCTCAAACCTTACGATGTCAGGCTGCACGAGGCGAGAGGTTTTCCAGGCGCTGTGAGAGCTGCAAGAGCTATTATGAAGTGCATCGAGGGTTCGGAACTTCTTACTGGTAAGTTCAAGACGAGGGTTCAGGATGCGTACTCCATGCGTTCAAGTCCTCAGGTTCTGGGAGCCGCTCATGATGCCTTGCGTTGGGCAAAGGAACAAGTTGAGATAGAGCTTAATGGGGTCGGCGACAATCCAGTATTCTTCCCGGAATACGAGCTCACGCTCACGGGAGCCAACTTTCAGGGAACTCCCGTTAGTCTGCCTATGGACATGGTTGGCGCGGCTGTGACTATGGTATGTGTTATGTCCGAAAGGCGGCTTAACAGGCTTCTCAATCCAGCTCTCAGCGCAGGGCTTCCGCCATTTTTAACCAAGCACCCGGGAATGATGAGCGGAATGATGCTTAGCCAGTACACTGCAGACATGCAAATAGTCGAGCAACGGATACTGTCGATGCCCGCCTCGATACAATCAATACCAGCAGCAGCCGACCAGGAAGATTTCGTGTCAATGGGACTTAATACAGCACTTAAGAACGAAACAATTCTCGATAATGCATATGGAGTTCTTGGTATTGAATTTATGGCAGCAGCCCAGGCGCTTGACCTCCGCGACTTTAAGCCCGGAAAAGGCGTTGCCAAAGCTAAAGAGGTGATACGACGCCATGTGCCATTTCTTGAGGAGGATAGACCGCTTTACATTGACCATAATAAGATGAAGCAGCTCGTTAAATCTTGCGAAATACTCGAAGAGGTTGAAAAAGTGGTGGGGAAACTTGAATAGCGCTATAATCAAAGTTTAGTGGAGGCACAAATGAATGTGGTTATTCTTGCAGCAGGCAAAGGGAAAAGGATGAAGTCAGACATTCCGAAGGTATTGCACGAACTCGCGGGAAAGCCGCTTCTCGGCTGGGTTTTGGACACAGCTTCATCGCTCTCACCCGAAAAAACAATAGTTGTGATTGGATTCAAACGAGAGCTGGTCGAAAAATACATCAAATCTCGCAAAGACAGCACTAAAATAACAACTGTAATCCAAACCGAACTTCTGGGGACCGCGGATGCGGTTAAGCGTGCACTTCCGAAGCTTCCCGATGATGGGCTTTTAATTGTCCTCTGCGGTGATGTGCCGCTTCTTACTGCAAAGACAATTAAGAAACTTGTCGACCATCACGAAAATACAAATGCTGCCGCAACAATTCTTACCGCAGTTCTCGAAGACCCCGCGCAATACGGTAGGATAGTTCGCACAAAAGACGGAGATGTTGAGAAAATAGTAGAGTTTAAAGATGCCACCGATGCCCAGCGAAAAATAAAGGAGATAAATACGGGAACTTATGTGTTCAACCTCAAGCCACTTCGCGAGGTTATCAATCTCGTTTCTGCTGACAATGCGCAACGGGAATACTACCTGACCGATGTTATACATCTTCTGCGTGGTCGGGGTTATAAAATTTCTGCATTACCTGCGGAAGATGTTTGGGAGGTAGCTGGCGTCAACTCAAAGGAGCAACTCGAAAGGCTTGAGAAGCATGTAAGAGCAAAAGTTAAGGAGTAGAAAAAACGGATAGCTTAAAATAAGTAAAGGGAGGCAATATGCTTGACGACCCAAAAACATACTCAAAATACGACCCTGAGAACATGCACGAGCTTATTTTCAACTTTTTCGAGCAGCTTCCCAAAGGGCGTGAACTTGCCGAAACGAGCGATTACAACCTTATCGACCCATCATCTGTGGAGAGGATAGTCGTTGCGGGCATGGGTGGCTCAGCTATAGGGGCTGACCTTCTCAGATGCTATGCGCTTTATCGTCTTCGCGTCCCCATGTATGTTAACCGCGATTACAAATTGCCCGCATTCGTTGACGAAAAAACGCTTGTGATTTTGTCGTCCTATTCTGGCAACACAGAGGAAACGCTTGCCGCACTTGATGAAGCACGGTCTGTTGGTGCGATGTTGTTCGCCATATCAAGCGATGGCGAACTTGAAAGAAAGGCCTCTGAATGGGGTTTTGGGATAGTAAGGATTCCACAAGGTTTACCGCCGCGGGCTGCGCTTGGATATTCTTTTGCACCGCTTCTAACCCTTTTTGAGCTGTGGGGTTTCCTGCCATCTCACGAGGAAGAGCTAAACAAGACTACTTCGCTTCTCCACGAGGGTGCCAAACGCCTTTTTCGCGATATCCCAGAGGATATGAATGATGCCAAAAAACTTGCGAGAAAGCTTCACGGGAAACTTCCGCTTATTTACTCAACGCTGCGGCTGGAAGCGGTTGCCACAAGGTTCCGCGGTCAAATCAATGAAAACGCGAAAATGCTTGCTTATTCTGCAGTCATCCCAGAGATGAACCACAACGAACTCGTCGGGTGGCGATACCTATTCAAACTTGGCGACGAGTTAAAGCCCATCATCTTACTCGACCCTGAGGACCATCCTCGCAACCGATTCAGAGCTAATTTCGTTGCTGATGTGATGCGCTCGCTTGGCGTTGAACCAATATTCCTTGAACCGCCGATAAAGGATGCACCATTTTTGGCAAGAATGTTCTTGCTTATTCAACTGGGCGACTTCACGAGTTATTACCTCGCAATGCTCAACAAGGAAGACCCCAAGCCTGTTCGGGTGATAGATAAGCTAAAAGCTGCGTTGAAAGAATTTAGAGAATAATACTGACTAAATAAGCTGCTTAAGGAAGATAATCGATTATTATAGAAAAAGCAGTAATCCTTGATAAGCTCATGTTATAGAGAAATTTTTAAAGATGAGTTTGATTTTTAGACTATCTATAAATAAATTATTTGTAAAGGACATCAGCTAATACAAAATTTTATAAAGAAAAAGAAGCTAAAAATATGGATAAAAAGATAACCAAATTGGTAAATCGTATAAAAAATTATTTATTACAAGAATATGGAGATAAAGTCAAAAATGTCATTTTGTACGGTTCTCAAGCACGAGGAAGTGCTACAAAACACTCAGACATCGATGTAGTCGTATTAGTTGATGACTCAATAGATCCTTTCGATGTGAGGAGAAGTCTAAGTAATCTTTTGTTCGATATCCTGCTCGAGGATAAAGAATTCATATCAGTTGTTGTCCTTCCAAAAAGCTTTTTTGAGAATTATAACTACCCGTTTATGCGAAATGTGAAAAAAGATGGAGTCAATGTATGAAGGAGATAAAAGATTTTGTGGAAAAAGCGGAAAAATTTCTGATTACTGCCAAACATTCATTGGATATTGGGGATTATGATTCCTGTGTTTCAAGATGCTATTATGCAATGTTTTTCATGACAGAGGCAATACTTCTCACAAAAAATTTAACCGCTTCTTCTCATAAAGGAGTAATAACTTTATTTGGCGAACACTTTGTAAAAACTGGAATTTTCAATAGAGAAGCAGGAAAAGTACTCAATGAAGCTTATGACAAAAGGCTAATCGGAGACTACGGAATAGGCTTTACCATTACTGAAAAAGAAGCTCGAGAGACATTAAAAGCAGCCGAAAACTTTGTTGAAAACCTAAAAAATTATCTTGAAAATTGGCTGGAGGAAAGGTGAGTAGAACCCAAAATTGTCCGAATCATTAATGAATGTCCTACGACAAGTTCAACAAACTAAGTCCAATTGCCCGCCAGCTCAATATCTGTCCTTGTCAAATTTCAAAATAGCTGAAAATTATGTATGTTAAATTATGCCATTCCTTGCACAAAATCTGTCTCATTAGTGACAAATAGTGACAAAATTGTCACCCCAACTCCTTTCTCATCCTTACCTAAACCTCACAAATAGGGCTTTATCCAATTGGCACGATTGTTGCTTCAATTCAGGTGAGAAAATAAAAAAACACCTTTAGAAAGGAGGTGATAAAATGGCACTGGTAAGATGGAGACCATTTGAGGACTTGATGAATATAACCGATGAACTTCACAGGTTCTTCGAGGACTTTTTCGGAGAAAGGCTGCCGATAAGGAGAAGCTCAGAAGAGGCTCCAGCGTGGATTCCTCGAGTGGATATTGCCGAGACCGACGACGAGATAATAGTTCGCGCTGACATCCCGGGAATGGAGAAGGATGAGATAAAGGTTACCCTCTCGGATAACATTCTGACTATTTCCGGCGAGAAGAAAATCGAGCGGGACGAGAAGCGCGAGAACTACCATCGTGTGGAGCGTGTGTTCGGCTCGTTCTCAAGGAGCTTCTACATCCCGACCAATGTGGAGGCGGACAAGATAAAGGCATCTTACAAAAACGGTGTTCTTGAGGTGGTTCTGCCCAAGAAGGAGTCCGCAAAGCCCAAAGAGATACCCGTTGAGGTCGAGTAACAAAAAGTTCGTGGCGGGGGTGTCACGCCCCCGCCAAAAAAGTTTTCAGGCTGATTTTGAGAAAAGGTTTTAGATAGCTTTTTAGATCAAAAAACTAAAAGGAGGTGATGGCAATGCCGAAAATTCTGGGAATAGATCTCGGAACCACAAACAGCTGCATGGCTGTAATGGAAGGCGGCAAGCCCACGGTAATCCCAAACGCTGAAGGTGGAAGAATAACGCCATCTGTAGTCGCTTTCACAAAAGAAGGGCAGAGGCTCGTTGGCGTAACCGCCAAAAGACAGGCAATAACAAACCCGGAAAATACCGTCTTTTCCATAAAGAGGTTTATGGGGAGAAGTTACGATGAGGTTCAGACCGAGATAACTCAGGTTCCATACAAAGTTGTAAAGGGACCCCGTGGCGACGCAAGAGTTTACATCCCTGCTGTGAACAAGGAATTCTCCCCGCCAGAAATATCCGCAATGATTTTGCAGAAACTGAAACAGGATGCTGAAGCCTACCTCGGAGAAACTGTAAAAGAAGCTGTGATAACCGTTCCAGCATACTTTAATGATTCCCAGCGGCAGGCTACGAAAGATGCGGGAAGAATAGCCGGTTTCGAGGTTAAGCGCATTCTTAACGAGCCAACAGCCGCATCGCTTGCATATGGATTGGACAAAAAAGGCAAAACCCTTAAGGTAGCTGTTTTCGACCTCGGTGGTGGAACATTCGACATTTCCATACTCGAAATAGGTGAGGGCGTTTTCGAGGTTCTGTCCACTAACGGCGATACTCATCTTGGCGGTGACGACTGGGACCAGAGGATAATAAACTGGCTTATAGACGAGTTTCGTAAGGAGCAGGGTATAGACCTCTCTAAGGACCCCATGGCGATGCAGCGTCTCAAAGAAGCAGCAGAGCGTGCCAAAATAGAGCTTTCATCAGTTATGGAAACACAGATAAACCTTCCATTCATTACTGCTGATGCTTCCGGCCCAAAGCACCTTTCAATGACTCTTACCCGCTCAAAGCTTGAGCAAATGACTGCAGACCTGCTCGAGCGGACAGTGGAACCATGCAAAAAAGCTCTCGAAGATGCAAAACTGACTGCTGCTGACATAGACGAGGTAATACTGGTCGGTGGAATGACCAGAATGCCTGCTGTTCAGAAAAAAGCTAAGGAAATTTTCGGAAAAGACCCTCATCGCGGAATAAATCCTGATGAGGTTGTTGCAGTTGGTGCGGCTATTCAGGCTGGTGTCCTTTCTGGTGAGGTTAAGGACATTCTGCTTCTCGATGTTACACCACTTTCACTTGGGGTGGAAACACTTGGTGGCGTTATGACCGTTCTAATACCGAGGAACACGACGATACCAACACGCAAAACCGAAATATTCACCACCGCAGAGGACAATCAAACGACAGTGGAAATACATGTTCTTCAAGGTGAGCGCCCACTCGCAAAGGACAACAAATCACTCGGAAAGTTCTATCTTGAGGGTATCCCACCAGCTCCACGAGGTGTACCGCAAATAGAGGTAACATTTGACATCGACGCCAACGGGATTCTTCATGTTACCGCAAGGGACAAAGCCACAGGCAAAGAGCAATCGATAAGGATTGAACCATCATCCGGGCTTACGGAGGACGAGATAAAGCGTATGGTCGAGGAAGCGCAAAAGTTCGCAGAAGAGGACCGCCGAAGGAAAGAGGAAATAGAGCTCAAAAATCGTGCTGACCAATTCGCATATGCCACTGAGAAGGAAATGAAAGAACTCGGTGAGAAACTCGACCCTGCAGATAGGAATGTGCTTGAAAACCTAATCAAAGACCTAAGGGATGCTATAAAACGAGACGATATACCGGCAGTGCGAATAAAGCTAAATGAGCTTGAGAACAAGTGGCACGAGATAGCAGCAAAACTTTATAAAAGCGGCGGTGGTCCTACTCCACCTCCGGGTGCTGGACCTACACCTCCTCCTGGTAGTGGTCCTACCACACCTCCTCCTGGCGAGGGCCCCAAAGAGGGCGGTGAAGGTGGAGGTGAGGTTATGGACGCGGATTATGAGGTTGAGTAATTATCATCAAAAAATAAAAATATGTAATGCCCCCTGTATTGGGGGCTTTTTTAATCATTCAAAGGAACTCTAATAGCTTCATAAAGGCAAGATTACTTCGGTGTTAGTGTCGCAACGGGTATTATCATCTCCTCTACAGAAATGCCACCGTGAAGGAATGAGTTCCTGTACTGGCGCTCGTATTCGCTGAAATTGGTTGGGTAAACGAGGTAGTAATCCTCGAACGCTATTATGTAGTTGGTCGTTACGCCGAAACTCGGGAGTCGCCATTTCTTGGGATCTTTTATTAGTATCGCCCCGCGCTTGTCCACATTAAGGTTGTCGCCCACTTTATAACGAAGATTTGTCGATGTGTCCTTTTTGCCATAGGTTTTCGTGCCCCGTTTTCCTATAGTGCTTCCATGGTCGGTCGTAACCACTATAACCATGTCGTCTTTCTCCTTGGCACGCTTGAGCGCCTCAAAGAGCGATGATTGAGCGAACCATGTCTTCATTACTGCGCGATAACCACTTTCATCGGGCGATATTTCTTTCAGGAGGTTCGAGGCTGCACGCGAGTGCGCAAGTATGTCGAGGAAGTTCACAACCACAGCCGAAAGCGGCGCTGAGGTGTAAGACGATATGCGTCTGAGTAAGCTTTCACCTTCCTCAGGGTCGAGGATTTTTATGTATTTTGTATCACCGCGAAGTTCTATCCCAAGCCTGTCGAGAAGGTGGTCCATAAGTTCGTGCTCGTATCTGTTGTGCGAGCCAGGGTCAGTTTGACCATGCTCCCATATTTTCGGATATGCTCTCTGAAGGTCGTATGGGAAAAGCCCTGAGAAAAGTGCGTTTCGTGCGTATGGTGTTGCCGAAGGCAATATCGAAAAGTAAAGGTCCGTTTTCACATTGAAATGCTCGGCAAGAAGCGGCTCGACCATAAGCCACTGGTCATAGCGCATGCAATCTATAACAACATACATTACTCTGTTTCCATAGCGAAGATGTGGCGCAACATACTTCTCAAAAATGTCCACCGACATAGTTGGGCGCTTGGGTGGGTCCTGCCAAATCCAGTTGGGATAATTTTTTACTATGTACTGTGAGAACTCAGCGTTAACCTCTCTCCTGAATGTTCTGTGAGCGTCCGTTAGCTCAAGGTCGGGGCGCTCGTCGAGTATGACATCCCATTCAGCAAGCCATTTGCCTATTTCAAGCCATTCTGTAGGCGCTGCATTGGGCGAAAGCCTATCGTATATTTCGCGATACTCGTGAGCGTAATTCCTCGTTAGTCGCTGCCCAACTATCTCCTCAGCCTCCAAAATCTTCTTTAGAACAGTAAGAATTTGTATCGGGTTTACCGGCTTCACGATGTAATCGGTTATCTGCTGACCTATAGCTTCCTCCATAATGTTCTCTTCCTCGGACTTGGTAACCATAACTATAGGAATGTGCTTGTTTATTTTCCGGATTTCCTCTATAGCGCTTAGGCCATCCATTCCCGGCATCATCTCGTCGAGAAGGATAATATCCGGCGGAGAAGTCTTGATCATCTCTATCGCGTCCAAAGCGGTAAGCGCCACTAAAACATTGTAGCCCCTCTTTTCTAAAAACTTTATGTGCGACCTTAGCTGGTCGACCTCATCGTCTACCCATAAAACTTTTTTGCTCAACATCTCAACCTCCCAATAGTTTTACGGTAAAAATTAAAAAGATGCGGAACAACGATTAGCAAATTTTCACAACTATTAAAATATACAAAATCACACTTTTTGCAATAAAAATGTTGCTCAAATGTAAACAAAATTAAAAAATTACACTCATAATTAAAATTTTTCTTGAACGAACATGTTAAACCGTTAATTTCAAGGTATGGAAACTTTTGACGGGAGATATTTGAGAGCATCCGATTATTCACATTCAAGCTGGGTTTTATTTGGCGTTCCCTATGATGGCACTTCCTCGTTTAAGCCGGGCAGCAGATTCGGTCCACAGGCTATAAGGCAGGCATCCATAAGTCTTGAGGACTACTCACCTTATCAGGGAAAAACTCTACCGACTTTCGCCGACATTGGGGACATAGAGATGCCGCTGGGAACTGTGGAGAAAGCATTGGCTGAGATAGAAAAAGTTGCTGATGGAGTTATAGCTGATGGGAAGTTCCTTATAGCGCTCGGTGGTGAGCATTCAATAACTATTGCCACTGTTAAATCCTACAAGAAAAGGTATGCTAACCTTCAGGTCATCGCCTTCGATGCACACTGTGATTTCAGAGACGAATACCTTAAGGGCAAGCTTTCACATGCCACAGTTCTGCGAAGAATAGCTGAGATGAGCAAACTTCACTTATTCGGACCACGCTCAGGGTCACGAAATGAATTTGTCGATGTTAAAAGGCTTTGCCTGACATTCGAACCGTTCGGAATATCAAAAATCGGTGACGCGGTTTCCATAATCGGCAATGACCCCGTTTACATTACCCTTGACCTCGACATACTGGATCCGTCCGTCTTTCCAGGTACTGGCAACCCCGAACCTGGTGGACTCGCGTTTAGCGAACTACTGGATGCTATTCTTTGGCTTTCAAGTCAGCTTAATATAGTTGGCGTTGACATTGTGGAGCTTAATCCTATGCTCGACCCGTCGGGAGCATCTGCTGTTGTGGCTGCGAAAATCGTGAGGGAAATTCTTATTGCTGTTGGCTAAATTTATCCCTTGGGCTGGCAGGAGAGGGGTTTAAACTAAAATCGCTTCGGTAACTTAACAGTCGATTCCCTATTCCCTGATTTTCCTTGCGAGTTCTAATAAACCTCCCGCCTCGATTATCTGGCGCTGGACAGTTGTTAGCGGTCTCGCACTGGGGAGCTTTATACCCTTGGTTTCGTCGAAGATCTCGCCAGTTTCAGTGTTTATGGATATTATATCGCCTGTTTGAACCTCAGAGCGTGCTATACCCGGCGCCACAAAAATTGGTAGTCCTGCGTTAACGGCATTCCTGAAATAAATCGCACCGAAGCTTTCTCCGACTATGGCTGCTATTCCCAGCGCTATGAAACAGTCCACAGCCTGCTGCCGCGACGAACCAGCTCCGAAGTTCTCGCCAACTATGAGTATGTCTCCAGGTCGTGCTTTCTTTGGAAAATCCTCCCAGCCAGTCAAATTGCTGAACGCATACTGCCCCATCTGGGAAAGCTCAGTTATAGCAAGATACTTGTTGTGAAATATCATGTCGGTATCGATGTCGTTTATAGGCTCCCCATTTTGGTCTCTTATTACAAAAACTCTTCCTTTAATTACTTTTTCCATCAGAGCCTCCGTCGTTTTTCATTAAGAAAGTTGCCTAAGGATTGCAGGTCAAGCTTTACTTTTTTGCGCACAAGATGTTTAGATAATAACTAACATCACCACAAGCAACGCCAACATGGCCAAAATTGTTATTTTGTCTGTTGTGGTTAGCCTAAGCGGGGTAAGTCTGGTTCGCGGCATCAAAGGGTCGTAGCATCGTAGTTCGAGCGCTATAGCAAGCTTGTCTGCCCTTCGAAAAGATGTTGCGAAGACAGGGATAATTAACGGCACGAGTTGTCTGGCACGCTTTATTATCCCGCCGCTTACCTTAGCACCTCGAGCAAGCTGTGCCCAGCGAATCTTTACGGCATCATCAATTATTGTGGGAATATACCGCATCGAAAGGAGAATAACGGTTGATATGTCCCTTGGGTGAACACCAAAGACTCTAAGAAAACCGAACAATTCCTCAAAAGAATCAGCAAGCGACACAGGCGAAGTAACCCAGCTGAAAAGAGATGCTGCCCACAAAAGTAGAACCATCCTCGCGCTGAAAAGAATGCCATATACAGCGCCGCGAATACTTAAGTGCAGAAATAAAAAACTCAGGCCGTCTTTTGATGGGGTAAAAAGAAGGTTTATAACGAATGTTATCAATATAAAATACTTGAAACCCCAAATGAGCTTTACTACGCGTTTGAGAGAGATTCTGGCTGCTTTGGTCAGAAGGACGAGAAGAGCGAATGCCAGCAAATGGTTCCATAAATGTGATTTTGATATTATCAAAACCGCCAAGCTAACGAGACCGAGTAGTTTGGTTCTTGGGTCGAGGAGATGAATCGTGGATTTGCCCTTTATGTATTGTCCTAATGGGATATTCATTCTGGTGTCTCATACTTTCTGTGGAATTGGCAGGTGAATAAACCAATAAGGAAGAAGATGGCAAAAGCCAATATTGCTGCGAATACAGCGGTTCCAACTTTGAATCGAAGAGCATATATAACGAAAACGAAAATTGCGAAAAGCAATGCTATAAGCGACTGAACTAGAGTTGTCCATGGGTAGCTTATTATCCAGCGTTCAAGAATCGAATTTATAGCGCCTATACCAAGCCCGACCACTGTTGAAAAGCCGAGAAGCACAATAACCTGAAGGATAGGCGAGAAAATAGGAACTGGTTGCCAGAGCTTGGTGAGAATTAACGGAGAAAAAATAAGCCCAGCTACAAGACCCCCAAGCGCACCTGAGTTTATAGCCTGCATCATCAACTCAGCAGGACTTGTTTCCATCAATATTTCTTTCATTGCGGCGCCAACTTTGGGTTCCTGCGGGAAGAAGTAGGGTTTTAGCTCTGGCATTAGTTTCGCGGGGAAGAATTTGTTCGGGTTTTTGCTCATTCGTGCGATAAGCGCATTCGGTCCCATTATCCCGCTTCTCGCCCAGTTCTCAAGCAATGCGAAAGACATCGGACCAGCTATTTTGTCGCCCATCTTCACAAGGAATCGTTCGGTAAACTTCTCTTTTTCGGTGAGAGGAGGCATTATTTCCTCATCAGGTGATTGAAAAGAAACTCCCGCACCCACCTCAGAAGTTGTCTGTGTTACGGATTCCTGCGGTTGCTCCTCATCGTGAAGATCTACATCAGATATCCCGGGGATGAATTCAACATCGCCAGCCCCGGATAGTTTTTCGGATGTTACAGTTTCGATAACCGCTATCTCGTCCTTTTCGACAGGCTCATAGCCTTCGGCTTCCTTCTCAATTTTGAGGATGTGCTCGGGTATTGATGCTCTGAATATTCCGCGGCATGCAGGACAGCGCCATAGCTCTGAACCTTTTATGCGCTCTATCGTTGCGATAATCTCGCGTCCGCAATAGGGGCAGGTAACGCTTACTATACCGTGACCGAGAGCCTTAGTTTCAGCCTCATCGTAATCAGAATTCGTTAGAGGCACGACAAACTTGGCGTTACAGTTCTTACACATAACGAGCAGTTGACCGGGGTCATAATGACTTATATCGATCTCCTGCGTCGTTCCGCAATTTGGGCATTTTATATGCATAAATATTTTTTAGTTTAGTTAATTATTATGAGTATTTTAGATAGTGTCAACACATGAATATTTTTTATCATTATTTAATTAACTAATAAACGGCAATGACTTGATTTTTTCGGATTGGACTATTATGAGGTCGTTTGCCATAATACTTACCTTATTTGCGTCCTGCACAGCCGAGAGTGACAGCATATATATCGGCGTTTTTAAGCCATTCCCTGAAAGAAAGGGATTTGAAGGCATAGTATATAAAATTGGCAATAAAGTCCACATTAAAACCAGGCGGGGAACTGTTCTGCGACTTTGCCCTTTAAAACTTTGTGGGCACTACGATAGTGCTCAGATTAAATCGGCTGAGGTTGCGATGCGGTCGTATCCTTTTTGGGGTGATGCAAAAATAGAAACCGACAAAAATGGCACGATAAAATCCATAGTCGTTCAGGATTTGTGGACGACCAAGATAGCAGCCGAATTCAGGTGTGTAGCACGAAAACCTATTTGGAGCATTGCTTTTGAGGAGGAAAACTTATTGGGCTATGGTGTTTACTTTACGGCTGGGTACAGCCATAATATCGAAAGAGATTGGTGGCATGTGGGCAGCAGGGTATACGGCATATCAAAAAGCAAAATCGACCTTTCAGCGCTTTACAAGTATCATGGCGGCAGATGGCACGCAGAAGTCGCAATCTCAAGAAGAAATTTCTTTGAAGGTTCTCCTTTTTATGTAGGCGTTGTCGCCGAAAGTCTCGATGTGCCGATTTACAGGTCAGGCAATGCTACACCTAATGACACAGTATTCAGGTTTATCACGCAGCAATCGGTAGAGCTTAATACTATACCCTGCGGAAAAAACTTGTTCCTTGGTATAGCTGCGTCTCATTTCCTTGTCAGGAGAAATGCTCGAGGGTGGGCAAATAAGAAAACAGGTCAGTTTTTGCTGCTAATGCCAAGACTAAGTTTCGTGAGGCGAAAATTTGCGACTCTTTACAATGTTGACATTTCCGGTCGTCCTGAGGACATAACTACAGGTATATTCGCCGATTTAGCCTTCGGCGCCCAGCTCGATATAAGAGACTATGAAAACGCGAACAATTTCACACCAACCTACAACGCACGAGTTGTATTTTCCAGCTTCTACAGCAAAGCACTTTATTTTGGTGCTTCCATCAACGCGTATAGAAAGTTTGACATAAAAGGCTTCAGTTTATCAACCAGAACCTTTGCACCAACGTATACTAACTCGAAATTCAGGATGGGAGTGGGCATAGATTACATGTGGGCATCGGCACCAGAAGATTTGATGTTCATAGCGGATGGTTCCACGGGTTTTCGCGGTTACGAGGCTTTTTATCGCGTTTCAGAGGGAGAAAAGAAGAGTTTTTTGAGAGTTACATTCGAATTGCGCTCGTACCCCAACATAGAAATTCTGACCATAAGACCCGCATTGGCACTGTTTGCCGACTTCGGCGGCGTTGATGAGGAAATCGGGAAATTACCAAGCGATTATCTGCTTGACATAGGGATTGGATTGCGACTCGGTTCAACGCGCTCGACACGAAAAACAGTAAACAGGTTTGATCTATCCTATTCCCCAAAGCTTGGGACAATAAGCTTTACTCTCGATGCAGGGCAAATTGTTTCATTCTTCGTGCCTATGGACTGGCGCAAGGTAACGGATTACTGGCGAGAGTGAAAGGTTAAATCGCGGATACCGCGGATACTCGGGAACCGCGGAGGCTGAAGTAAAAAATCATAATCGCTGATACTGCGGGGAAACGGAAACCGCAGAGTTTAAGGTAAAAATCGGGATTTTTGCTATCACGGAATTATTATATAAATCACACCCGTTCCTCGATTTCAACGAACAGCTTTCTTGCGTACTCCTCGCCAAAAAATTCTGCTACGAAAGCCGAGATGACATCCTTCATCCTTTCGAGGAAAGTTTTAACGCCGAATCGCTTGGCGTTTTCGATAGCATCCTGCGGGTTAAAGTCGAATTGTTCGAATTTCACGACCGCATCGATAAGGGATTCTACTGTGGGCTCGTCGAAGAAAATTCCTGTAACGCCGTCTATTATTGTTGTCGTGGCTCCGCCGCGACCGTAAGCTATAACTGGTCTCCCGGCAGCTTGAGCCTCTATGGGGACTATGCCGAAATCCTCCTCGCCGGGGAAAATAAGAGCTTTAGCGTGGGATAGAAGCTCGTTCTTTTTTGGTTCGTCCACGAAGCCCAAAAATGTTATGTTATCTTTTGCCATCCTGCGAAGTTTCTTCAGCTGAGGTCCGGTTCCTGCTATTATCAGCTTTTTACCGAGTCTGTTGAAGGCTTTTACCGCGAGGTCGATGCGTTTGTACGGCACCAGGCGCGATAGAACGAGGTAATAGTCGCCTATCTCTGGCGAGGGCCTTATGTTGTGAAGTTCAACGGGAGGATGAACCACGATGGAGTCGCGATGATAATACTTAAGAATCCTTCTGCGAACAACCTCGGAGTTGGCGATAAATTTGTCGACACGGTCGGCGGATACTCTGTCCCACAGACGCAAATAATTGAAAACGAACGGATATATGAATTTGCTTATAAATTTGGAATAACTTTCCTTGTACTCGAAATAAAGTTCCCACGCCTGCCGCATTGGAGTGTGACAGTAGCATATGTGAAGTGTGTCGCTGCGTGTTATCACTCCTTTGGCCCAAAGGTAGGATGAGCTTATCACAAGGTCGAAATTGCGGACATCGACCTGCTCTATCATAGCGGGATAGAGGAAAATGTAGTATTTATAAAGCTTCTTTCTGAATGGGAAGTATCTGCTCCAGCCAACCGGTCTTATGTCCCAACCGCGAAAGTCAGGCGGGACGAGGTCGGGCTCATAAATAAGCGTAAAAACTGGCGCGTGTGGAAACAGATGATGCAACCATCTCAAAACTACCTCTGCGCCACCATATTGGTTCAGGTAGTCGTGAACCAGCGCTACCCTTAGGTTTTTGGAGTCGCCTATTTTCAATTCCTTAACCTGTCGTGTATTCTATCTCAAACATGTTATCCGGCCGTAAACCGACGGCACAAATAGGCTCTTACCATCGCTCGCTAATCCGCGCTTAACATCCTCGTGAATAGCTGTTTTTGAGATAACCTTACCGTCCGCACTGGCGATAAGATAGATATCTCCGTCATCTGTTGACACTACAACCTTTTCGCCAACACCTATCGGTGGAGAAAGGACATTTTTTCCGACATTAACTTTCCAGAGTTCTTTCCCGGAAGCCAAGTCGAAAGCTTTAATATTGCCTGCTTTATCGGCGAATATCGCCTTTCCAGCGTGAACCATAGGCGGTAATGCCTCAGCGTTAAGCTTAGCCTGCCAAACCGGCTGACCATTAGCGCTTGATATTACTGCGATGTCCCCCGATTCAGATGAAATAGCTATTTTGTCATCACTGAGCACGACGAAACCTATGGGGACAAAAGGAAGAGTTGTTTGAAGAGTAACCTCGCCGCGATAGATCTCAACCAGAACATCATTAGCAGCGATGAACAGCGTATCGTTTCGCTCCGCAGGTTGAACATGAATAGGATTAGCAAGCTTGACCTGCCATAAAAGAAGCCCATTTAAGGCATTAAGCGCGTAAACTCCACCCGACATGGTAAAGACTATTATTGTGTCTCCACAAATTATAGGCGCTGTTTTCGAGTCTCCAGACCTGTTAGCGAAAATCCGCTGTCCGCTTCTGACATCAAAGCAGGCGGTAACATTGTACATGCCCGAGCCTATGTATGCCATATACGGCGGGGAGAATACTGGCGGCATTATTATCGGCGCATCAGCCCAGAAGTTTAGTTTTATTGCGCCATTCTCCTTATCGAGAGCTATTATTCTGCTGTTCGGAAGCCCTGTGAAAACGAGTTTGTCAAAAGTGGTTGGGCAGGATGGGTCCATGCCGTTAAGTTGCGTGTACCAAATCTTTTTTAGTGAGTCAGAAAGCATGCCGTCAATGTAGCCTGTATTCTGAGGGTCTGAGCGAGGATAGCACCACTGCGAACCTTCCATTTCCATTTGTGGAATGGTTATTTTTGGTGCACAGCCTGACAGGCTTAAAATAAGCAGCACCCAAACCACCAAACCAATAATAACTTTATACCCTTTCATAGTCACCTTCCTTGTTTATTAAAAAATATATGTTATGATGAGAATCTCAACCAAATTTTGTTAAATTATTTTATTTTGTGAAAACGAATTTCCTTGTGAAGATTTTTTCGCCCACAGATATGCGCATGATATAGATGCCTGAACATATATTGTCGTAGGGTGTCCAGCACAATGTATATTTCCCCCGTGGAAGTTTTGTCTCGCAAAGTTTTTGGACAAGTCTACCTTTGGTATCATATATTTCTGCCCTCACAATGGAGCTTTTCGGAAGCTCAAGGGTTATCTTTGCGCTTGAATTAAAGGGATTTGGCACGACATCGCTGACGATAACCTCATCCGGCTTTTTTGGGCTTGAAATTGAATATGGCGTTAAAATGTAGAATTTTACCGCTGAGCTATCGTAGGGCAGGCACGCCGGTGGGTATCCTGCGTTAACATATGCCACACCGTCACCGTCCATGTTTTCTATGCCTATTGTCGGTCTTCGGCGGAGCACACTGGGAACATGAAGGTATTGCGCTATTATGCTAACTACATGCGGTATTTCATCTATATCGTCGAAATACGGTATCATCACTTCGAATGTGGCGTTGACCCCCGATGAATCGCCATACGGATAGACATGTTTCCACTCGACGATGAACCTGTTATTAGCTGTATCGTCGTATGCTATTACTTTTCCATAGGGCATGGTCGCTGGATGTGGCGGTCGTGGTATTAAATCGACCCAAAGAGGAGCTATAACGAAATTTGGCAAAAGTGCGCTCGGCATGTAGCCAGTAGATGGTCTTCCGCTGCTGTAAGATAGGTCGAAAGTAAGCCAACCGTTGGTGCTTATTTTGACATGGTGGCTGTAGATAGGCTCGAAAAACCACACCAGCCCGCCTATGTTTATCGGATTTGATAGAAGGTCGTCGTGAGTGGAGTCTATTATCGTTCCAGAGCCGCCCGCGGCAGGGTCTATTTCGACCCAATCGAACTCTGGTGCGAATGTGCTGTCATACCGGCTGTCGATGAATGCTGCTATGGTCGTATCTCCGCCGATGTGAGGGTTACCAACGATGGTGGTTATTTTTACTGCGGGCGCACCAGCCGGAAATATGGAACGATTAGGTATGACAAAATCATCCCAGAAAACAAAATAGTATTCTATCGTGTCGCCGAAAAAGATGCTGTCAAGCCAATAGTAGAAGTTCTCGTCAACATGCATGTAGGAGACGAGTACGCGTGGATGTCCATTAACCCAGACATACATTGTATCAGCACTTATCCCCATCGGGTCGTTTGCCGAGACAGTAAACCTGTAGCCGCCAGCATCGTCGCAGAAGTATATCACAGGCTGGCTGTAGTGAACTATTACAGGTCCTATAGTGTCACGAGGTATGGTTGATGGGACGAATCTTATCGCGAGCCCAGGGAAGATGGGGTTGCCGGGTGGATTGCCATTGAACTCGTAGATAAGCGATGTTCTTCCGTCGGGTGAGGATATCCCAATTGTAGCTGACTTTCCGTAAAGATTGTTCCAAACGCCAGACCCGCTATGTGATGGACCATACTGGAATAGTATCTCACCGTTCTCAAATAGTCTTGCTTCGTATGTGCAGTAGTCCGTGGTTGAGGAGTACGGTAGATACGATTGTCGCCATATTACCGAAAAGTATCTTATGCTGTCAGGCGTTAGCCCGCTTTTTACATAAACTGACGATGGTGGCGAGGCAGAAGTCCTTATGTAGTGGTCATCCCAGAATGGTGCTATCGCGCCTCGTATGCTGCCTGTGGGCAATGTGTCGTTGGTTGGCAGTGCGCTGCTTACTGAACTCACGGAAATAAATCCATTGCTCGAAATCCAGATTCTCCTCACGAATCTATCGTAGTATGGAAATGGGAACGGTAAGTCAAATGTCGTTGTTACATCGTCGCCTGATAATGTTAGTTGTGTTGCGCCAGCAAGGTCAATGCCAAGGAATCTGGCTGCTTCTGTATCGGGGTAAAAATTGTCATACCATCTGAATCCGCTTGCGTCTGGGCCACCGCTCGCAAAGTGCTCTGCGACAAAAAACCTCGTTTCCGAGGTATCGTCAAATGGGAACGAGTCTGCCGGATGGTGTATTGCGACCACAGCTGTATAGGAATCGGGAACTGAAAAACTAAGAGTAGGGAAGGGCACGAGATTCGTTTCTGCCGTATCTATATTGAAAGTAACCGATTCCTGGTATATTATGCCTGCGGTGTCACCAGTTATGGTTATTTTTGCTTTCGCAAGGTCCTCGTCGTATCCGCCAAGGTCGGTTATAATGGCTTTCGGGGTTATCGTTATGAGTGAGGGGATAGGTGTTACGGGGAAAAGTTCTACGCCCAACGCTGCTATGTCATGAGTTGAGCTTAGGTCTATAAACTCTATCCGCATGCTATCCCTTAGTATTGGCGAGTTATACAAGTATTGCACTCCTTCTGTTCCCGTGCGATTTTCTATTCCGACGGTCGCGCTTGCGCCGAAACTTATGGCTGTCGAACCGGCCCACTCAACATCGAGGTATTGAAATGCTATTTTTCCGTTTCCAGTTGGGTTCTCGTAAAGTATTGCTTCAAAAGTTATTCCGTCCCGTCTATAGGAGTATCTGAATATGTTTGCCCATATTATTGCGACCCATCTATTTGGTGGTGAACCGCCAGTCTTAAAGTATATGACTGGTCTTGGCAGCGTTGTTCCTGCTGGAATAGGTCTTAAGTCGTCCCAATAAGGCGCTATGTAGGCGTTGGGGCTCGCTGTATTGGGAATGGGATGATTGCGCCATATGGCTGCACTATCAGGAAAAAATGTTATAAGACCGTTGCTTGAAACCCACATGCTGTCGTAACCAATGGAATAAAATCTGAATGTGAAGGGAAGATGAACAACCGTAGTATCGTCATCACGGACCATGGCTCCGGAAAGTAGTGTCCCACCTGTGGTATCGATCCAGTCAAATGTTATGCCGGTCCTTCTGCTATCGAAAGCTATGTATCTTTGGGATAAGATCTGATTAGAAGATAAAACAATCAGAATCAAAATGCTAACTCTTCGCAGCATTTCTCATCACGCCCCCTGACTTTGTGAGTAAAATGGTTTATTCGATGCTTTTGAAGAATTTATCCAGTTCATCGGGATTTGTGAATCCTATGGTACTATAATAGCATCCTTTCCTGTTGCAGAATTGGAGGTCGCCGCCGCTTTTTAACTTTAATCTTAAAAGGTCGCCTTTACAGTAGCACTTGTCAATTTTTGGCAAAGGTTTTTTGCAGTGTGGGCAGTAGAATTTCACAAGGTCCCCGGGCAGAATGTTGAGCTCCGGTGGTTCTATCGTCTCATGGTCACCGTAGATGGCTGATATCCATATTATCCCCTGCCTGCCCTTGTTTTCGACGAGAAATTTGAGCGCTGGTCTTTCTTTGATCTTTACCTCAGGGTCGTTAAGCAGTTGGCCACAGTTAGGACAAACTATTTCGAGGTAATAGTGCTTCATTTCCTTTTTACTTAGATTTTGAATTTGTACATTACTCCTATGCCGATGTATGTACCTCGGCTGGAACCCAAGAGACCTTTTTGAAAGTTCAGTTCGAGTATGAAGTTGTGGTATTTAATCATCGCTGCCGCTCCGAGACCGAGCCCAGCCATGTAACAGGACTTGAATTTCGGATTTGACTCTATCAGCTTAATATAACCAGCATCCGCTGTTCCTTCAACAAATATAAGCAGTGGGTCTATGAAGTAAACATTGTAAAGAATATTTGTGCTTATTCTTTTTTCGCTTATTCTTGCTATCTCGTCCTTTATTTCCTTAACATCGTGGGAAGGTGTAATAATTGTGTCGAGAAGATACACATATTTGACATTTGCGTCCGCGAAATGAATGTGAGCTCTAAAAATAAATCTGTTCCATATGTAACCGCCACCAATGATGAATTCGTTCAGCGTTCCGAGTAAGTTTTTAAAGTATATCGTATCAGTAAGTGATGCATAATTTCTTCCCGGGCGTTTGGGAGCGTCGTCTTTTATGGTGAAAGCAAAGTTTTTGGATGGGGTTATAGAGCCGTAAAAAATTCCTACCAAAACTGGATTATAGGTGAAAAATCGTTCTTTTTCCGCCACTATAGCCTGCTTGAACTGCTGCGCGCGTTGTTTCCTCATTTCCCGTTCCTTAAGCTTTCTCTCGTGAGCGGCTATTTCCTGTTTAAGAAGCTCCATATCGTGTATTTTTGCGCGGGCTTTATCGACGAACTCACCATCGGGAACCTGATTTATGTATCGGTTGAAAAGCATGATAGCCTCGTCAGCAAGGTCCGAGCGCATTTTAAGGTGTGCTTTCTCCGCGAAAAGCTGGGCTATGTTGAAGTAGTATTTAGGTGAGAGTTTTACAAGTTCTTCCCACGCATCGAGGTACTCGTACTGGTTTTCTATTGCCTTTTCGAAGTTAGCTATAGCTTTTTCCTTCTCGCCAGCTCTAAGGTAAATTTTTCCCGCAGCATATCTTAAGAACGGGTCGTTTGGGTGAAGTTGAACAGCTCTTTCGATTTTCTCCTTGGCAACATCTATTCTTCCCGCAAGGTAGGCTGTCCACGCGTATCTGTAAAGGTAGGCGGGATTATTCATGCTGTCTTCGTAAACTCTTTCGAACTCCTCGAGGGACTTACCCGCAACAAAACTAATTTTCTCAACGGGTTTGAAAAGGTCTCGATATTTATCGAATTCTCCTCCAAAGGAAAGTGCAAAAATTATGAGTGATAGAAAGAATATTTTTTTCATAATTTACCTCCGAATTTGTTTACCAAAAAAACTATCTGGGTTCGAGCTCCTCCTCGCGAAATTCCTTTAATGGGATTTCCTCGTCCCAGCTTCTGCCAGCTTTGTATTCGAAAATACTTTGCGTGTTCTCTCCAACCCACTTGAATATTTGACCGATGTTTATATCCTCCGGACATGCTTCCTCGCAAGCGCCACAGGCGACGCAGCTTGTGGACATGTGTGACATTCGTCCGAGATGGAATAGCATAACATCCGTAGGTGCTCTTAATCCACCCTTACGCGAAGCTAACTCCACGAAAACATCCCCCTCAAATTCCATCGCCTCCGACTCGAAGAAACATTCCCTGCAGAAACATATGGGACAGTTGCTCATGCAATTGTGACAATTTATGCAATTGGCAAAATTTTTGGCTAAATTCTCTATTCCTTTAACACTTTTCTCAAGCTCTGCGTATAGTTTTTCTTTCTCCTCAATTCTTTTCGACAGGATTTCCTTATAACCTTTATCCGGTGCTGATTCTATGAATTCGACCCCGATTTCATTAAGGAATGCTTTCCCTTTTTCCGTATATGCGATAAGCGGTTCGCCGTCCTCGAAAACAAGCCATCCTATGTCGGCAGTATCTGCTCGCGGGTAATCGCAGCTACGGCACAATGGGCGTAGCATGCTGCCGTCCTTTCGCGCTTCAGAGATGAATTTTTCCGTGTTCGGAATCTCATTGCCCCTTATTTCTTTTCTGGGAATAGTGCCATAGCAGTCGTGAACGAGGTATATTATGTTCTCGTTCTGGATTTGGGAAAGTTTGGTTAGTTCCACTACTGCTCTCATTTCGCACGGTCGTAGTATTGCGAGGATTGGTTTTTTTGGTGGTCGCACGAATGTTAGCGTTTTTATAAAGTCTGCACCGTTGCCCGGGAAATATGGCATCAGTGGGTCACAGCCCTCAAGAAGCTCGACCTTCGTTATTAATGCATGGGCTGCGGCATCGTTTGAAGTCCTCTTCAGCGTTATAACGCCGCCAACCAAGTCTCTCTTTAGCGATTCGCTTAGGATTTTTTCTAAGAATTCGGTTGGTGTCATTTCAAAGCCCCCATTTTTTCGTTTGGGATTTCAAAGTTCCCACATTTCTCCCAGCTTGTTGGGACCCGATTTTCTTATTTTTTCCGTGAAGGATGCCATTGTGTCGGCGAATTTTTTGCCCTCGCTCGCGCTAATCCACTCGAGGTGTATACGCTCGTGTTCGAGTCCAAGGGTTTCGAATATCTTTTTTATTATGGCTATTCTTCGTCTCGCTTTGTAATTGCCGGTAAGGTAGTGACAGTCGCCCGGATGACATCCACCAACAATAACACCGTCTGCGCCAAGCAGTAGTGCTTTTATGACATAGCTCGGGTCCACGGAACCTGAGCACATTACTCTTATGGGTCTTACATTGGGCGGGTATTCAAGCCGTGATGTGCCGGCGAGGTCTGCCGCCATGGATGTGCACCAATGGCAGAAAAACCCTACTATCTTTGGCTCAAAAGGCACCTTTTACCTCCTGTCATTTCTGGGTTATCAAATATAAAAATCAATCAAGCTAACGCAAACTTTTTATTGTGAGCAATGTTTTATGGCAAATTTCATAAAAATATAGGTAGGAAAATAAGATAAAAACATTTAAAGGCGGCATCACAAACTACTCGGAGCAGGCTTGAAAGTCAACACTTAGAATCAACCTTTAGTAGGCGAGTTCAGAATCGTAGGTTCATCCTTTTTCCGTCTCAGAAACCATCTTATAACATCAGCCTGCTCATCCTTGCCCATGATGGCTAAAATCAAAGCCCTATAGCAGAGTAATTGCTCCAATATCACCTCTCTATCCATCAACCTTTGCAACCTATCCTCCCTGCCTACAATAACTTATAAGCAAAAAAATTTTTTGCGCAAGTATTTTTTGAAAAATTTTGATTTTTTTATTCTTTTTGGGCAGGGCTATATGGCTTTACATTTTCATCTTAGCCTTCCTTTAACCGCCAATCATATGGAATATTGTTGTCGTAAGGGTCGAGCCGATATTCGTCGGGTTTTTCGTAGTTGTAAGGATGGGTGGGCACATTAACTACTATAGCCTCTTTTGTACCCACACCTTTCCAGCCGTGATAAACGCCCGGTGGAACATGGATTAGTGTGGGATTATGCTCACCTATAAAGAACTCGTTTATCTCGCCGTATGTTGGCGATTCCTTTCTCGCGTCGAAGAGTGCCACGCGAATCATACCGCTAACGCAGGCGAAATTGTCCGATTGAATTTTGTGGTAATGCCATGCTTTAACGACGCCCGGATACACGGTTGTTATGTACACTTGCCCAAATTTCTCAAATATTTCGTCGTCTGAGCGCAGGATTTCCATAAGCCTTCCACGCTCGTCCGGGATTACGCGAAGTTTTTTTATCTTAACCCCATCAATCATATCTCGGTCCTTTTGGTTATATAAAATTCTTCATTTCTTCTTTAGATAAGCTTTCTTTATATACACTGGTTTCAAGGGTTTGTCTCTTTGGTCTCTTGGTACTGAGGCTATCTTCTGCGCTACATCCATGCCTTTTATAACATAACCGAAAACGGTGTATGCGCCGTCAAGCTGGGGAAGGTCATCAAGTGCTATGTAGAATTGGCTTCCTGAGGATTCTCTGCGTGGATTAACCTGGTCAGGAAGTCTTGCCATTGCTACTGCGCCCTTGGTGTGCTTTAAATTTATTTCCGCGGGGATTGTGTACCCAGGTCCGCCTGTACCGTCGCCCTTGGGGTCGCCACCCTGAATCACGAAACCCGGAATAACCCTATGAAATGTCAGACCATTGTAAAAGCCCTGTTTTACCAGCTTTATAAAGTTTTCGACAGTTTTGGGGGCTGCATCGGGGCGAAGTTCTATTTCGATGTTACCGAAATCGGTCTCAAGGACTACCACGGGATGTTCCGTTTTCTTTTCTTCCGATTTCGCCTCTTTCTCCTTGCAACCTGCGACGAAAAGCAGCATTGCTGAGAGAATAATTGTGAGATACCTCATTTTTCCTCCTTTTTACTTTCTTTTCCTTTCAAGTATAAGCCAGTGTTTCGCGGCAGAGGCCTTTGTGAAAATCAGGTTACGATATGATTCGTATTCATCGGGCGGAATAAGTTTGTCAGTTCTTATGTCTTTCTCGCGCACGACTATTTTGTTGCCGCTCTTTTCGTACTCAAATTTAAGCTCGTATAGTGCCGAATCGAGTTTTGCTTCGATGTTTTGTGGAATGTGGTATGGTTTAAATTTTTTCGGAATTGTTATTATCCATACCCTCTCGTGGACGAGGGGATCAGGAAGCCACATTGGCGTTTTCCTTTCCGGCAAACCAACAGTGTAGGTTGAATATCTGAGAAGCGGTATCTGGAATGCAAGCATTTTCGCACCGGCTTTCTGCGCAAGTTTTGGCGCTGTTACGCTCCAGAAAAGCCTTACTGTCGAATCGAGTGAACCTATACCCTCGATCTTGTAACTTATTAATTTTGCTCCCGGATGTATATTGCCCGACCTGGTTTCGTAGTCTTTATCAATTTCTTCTTTGCGTTCTTCACGATAGTATCTCATATCAACTGACTGATAGTTGCCATAAGTCTTTTTTATTTCTATTTTTCCATTCCCGTTTTCATCTATTTCCACAACGATAGTGTCCACTGTGCCATATGTTGAAAGTTTGCAGTGAGGTATGGTGTCTATAAGTGTTTTCTGAGGCGAGACCCAAATTCCAAGTTGTCCCTCGAATGACGGTGGTATGGTTCCAAGAGGAAGATATTTTCTATACGGCAGTCCTAAAAGTGTTCTACCATCTGGCATGTCAACGAAGAGGGCGACGCGACGAAACATTCTCAGAATCGGCATCTTGAAAATAGCTGGCTTGTCGATTTCGTCAGAAACATAGATTATTCCGCTATTAACGCCCGCGCGTTTGAGCATGTATACAGCGAGTGCGCAAAGGTCAAGATGACTCGCTACACCGTCATCAAATATTTCCGAAACCTTACGGGGAAAGAATCTCGTTAATTCAGGCTCGGCATATGCTTTTCTAAATTCTATGTTCAGATACTCGTAGATTTTTGCGACTTTTTCCTCGACAGATTTTACTCCACTAAGCAGTGAATCCACGAATTTATCGAGTTTCTGGGAACCATCGAGTGAAGCTCTCAGTGAGTCGCTAAGAGCATTGAAAACCTCATTAGGACCGATACCGTAGCCAATCCAGATTGTGGGGTTGAACTTTTCCGGTGGTGCGGTGTTGGTTTCAGGGATGTAGGGTGGTATGTCTTTTGCGTGCCATCTGAGAATAAGATAATCATCCTTCTCTGATATGTCGGGAAGGTCTTTTAGAATGCCAGAATTTGCAGGGTCATCCATGACATACCGGAAAACATTTCCAAAAGCTTCACTGGGAACTTTCACAGTAACTTCTATGTTGATTATAGGTTCGTTGTCGCCAAAGACATGGTGCGACCAATAAGGTTTTAGCTGGCTTAACCCCTCGTATCGTATGTGGAATTGGTAGTCAAATACGGAGCCTACTTTGAGCTGAGGCAATGCGAATCTTATTGTGCGAGAAAAATTATACTGTGGATAAGTTCCCAAAGGTTCGCCGAACTCTATCGCTGCGTCGTCGAGATGGTGCACCTTGCCATCGGGCGAGATTGTCCTGCAAAAGTCTATGTCACCGTATTGCCATGGTTTGATGTATATGATTGCTTTTACGGCGTTGTCTGCTTTTCCACGCTCATTAAGCACCACTCCTATGTGCCTTAAGGTATATTCGCAGTTCCCGTCACGAGTAA
Organism: bacterium; assembly: GCA_021159335.1. NCBI lineage: Bacteria > bacterium. The sequence continues at coordinate 27,887 of JAGGRZ010000133.1, read as the reverse complement.
ATTCTACTCTTACTGACCTGTAAAGAGTTATGTACGAAGCTTTCGGGTATTTGGCTTTGGCGCTATCCTTTATGGCTAATGCGCTGATAAGCACAGAATCAGTTATGTCGTCGACCGTTTCCCATTCGTCTCCCGGGCGAGGATGAGTAAGGCTTAATCTCACGACCTCATCGATCTTATACTTTTGCTTCCCTTCTTTCGTTTCTATAACGACCTCTTTTTTTGTTATTTTGATTACATTACCCCTTATCTCCTCGCCATTTTTCAGGAAAAGCACATCCCTATATGCTGCGCCCAGCGCCAAGGATACAATAATTAGAACCAGTAAGGCATATCTTCTCATGGTTCCTCCATTTTTTTGTTCTTGAGACTACCTATAAGTTCTTGGGCTTTTTTTAGATAAAAGTTTTTCTTTGGTGAAGGCGGTAAACTTTTCAATTCTTCCAATACTTTTTGTGCTTTGTGCACTTTTTCAGCGATAATGTATTGTTTGATTAGTTCGTACTTGTATTCCGGGTTTTTGGGGTCAAGTTTATTTGCAGCGATTATGTATTTCAGGGCATTATCCTGAGAGGCATCCCCGAGGTCATAGGGCATCCTTTTCAAAAGCGAGATTTTCGAGACATAGCGATTCCAAAGTCCCATAACAAGCAAGTTTTCTGCATTATTGCTGTCCATTGATTGTGCAAAATTAAGTTCCTCTTTCGCCCTACTCCACATAGCCATGTCGTTGGTTTTTCCCGCCTTAGCGATTATTAAAAGCAAATTTCTCGTGAGTTCTGTGTGTGCTATTGGTATTTTTTTGTCGGTTGATATCGCCTTCGTAAGATAGTCGTTCGCCTTGCGCAGTGTGTCGATAATCCCGCTGTTTATTGATTCGGCTATTCTGTTAAGAGCTGCGCCAATTCGCCACATTACATCGGGATTGTTAGGGGAAAGTTTTTCAGCTATACGATAGTTTTTCAGCGCATCGTCGTATTCGCCGCGTTTCATGAAATGGTCTCCAGCCCGAATGTAGTAATTTATGTCTGACGCTGATGCGATTATAATCGTTAACGCCAAAAATATATTTATCACCACAGTCTTCATTCCTAACCTCTGGAAAATTAAGTTACTAAATTAATTTAGGTATGTCAAGAAATGCTAATTCACAAAAGTTTTGATATAAATTCTTTTATTAATCGGATGAAATCGTCGTGAGGTTCTATTTTTAATGCTATTTTTACTGCGAACATGTTTTCAGGGGCGAATGCTTTTATTCTCACAGCGTCCTTTTGAGTCGTAAGTATTATTTCTGCGCCAAGTTTTTTAGCATCGCGAACCACACGCTTCACCTGAGCCGGACGATACAGTCTATGGTCGAGGAACCATTTGTGTCCGACTATGCTGGCTCCGCACTTTAGCATACTCTCTGTAAACCTTTCTGGATTCGCGATTCCAGCAGTTAAATATACTTTCTTCCCGTTAATCCAGTTTATGTCAAAGTTTGTCTCGGGATTTTTTAGGTTGAAAATAAGTTCAGGCATTGTCTGGAATGTGAAGACATGTCGAAAGAATTTTTTCGTGTATTGGCAATCCCTGCCTTTTTTCGCGATCGCTATCGCTTTGTTTTTATCAATTTCTCTCAGTCGCCAAATTGTGTCACGCCTCAGCCCAAAGGGAAAGATCGCAGTTTTTGCTTCTTTGCAGGTTAGCATCAGGATGTCCAGATCGCGTTTCGTGCAAAGATTCTGGAAAGCGTCGTCGAGTATGTACACATCCACTTCATCTTTTATCGCTTCGGCCGCTAACTCTCTGTTTTTATGTATTGCTATCGGTGTGTTCGGCAGGTTCTGTGCGAGCATTGCTGGTTCGTCACCCGATATCGGCCAGTTTTCCGGTGGGCCATGAAGAACTACTAAACCTCTAGACTTTCTTCCGTAGCCGATTGTTATGATGCCGGGTCTAAGTCCCATTTTGATAAGTGTTTTGGCCAGAAATTCTGTCATGGGTGTTTTCCCTGCACCACCAATGATGAGGGAACCTATGCTTATAGTCGGTTTGGGGAGATTTCTTTTTGGCAGAAATCCGATTGTGTAGAGTTTGAATCGAACCCAAAAAGGAAAATCTAACAGTTCGGTTAATACTTTCATGGGATCAGTGATAGTAGTGACGCCACATCTTGGTAAATTCTTTCTCGTAAATTTTCGCGAGTTCGGGCGATTTTATTATTAGGAGATTTTCATGGTTATAAATATTTGCTGATACTGTCCAGTTGTAGGAGCCCGTTATGACTATTTGCGTGTCTATCACGGCGAATTTGTGGTGCATTAAACCTTCGCCGCGGTTGGTCGCTATAGGGATTCGATATTTTTGCAAGTATCTTTTTTTGCTATACTTGCTTCGATTCTGGTCTTTGTCCATTATTATTCGGATTCTCACCCCTCTTTTCTTGGCTGCCACAAGTGATTGGGCTATTTTTCTGCTCGTGAATGAATATATGGCTACATCAATAGTTTTTTTGGCGGAATTTATTGTTCTTATCACAGCTTGCTCGCAACCGCCCTCTGGAGAGAAATACACTTGCACAGAGTTTGGTGTAAGCTTGATGGACCTGTTCAGCGTTGATGCCGTTATAATGTCACTTTTCTGCCATATGAGTGTTGCCAGTGCCAAAAGAAGCAAAAACCAAAATATAGTGGATGATAGCTTTTTTCTGCGCCTTGCCAATTAAGCCTCCTTCTTTCTTTTATAATTTATGTGTTGCCTTATTTTATCAAAATATTTATTTAGAATAGACTATAATTTATTAAGGAGGTTCAAATGAGGCGATTTTTGGTTATTGGTTTTTTACTCGTTATCATGGCATCCTCGCAGGCGGGTGGACTTCGTCCCATGGCAAGCGGTTCGATGGGGATTAGCCTGATGGGGGATAATGCATATTTTAACCTTGGTCTGGGTGGAGTAATACCTATAAAAAGTGGACTTTGCGCGAGATTCTGTGTTATGAATCTTCAGGCTGGCGAGAACACATCTTTCTATCTTGGGACAGGCGCAGGAGTTGGATTGGCTTATTATGTTCCTATGAAAAAGTTTAGCCCTTACGGTTTGTTATCGATGAGTTTAAATACTATGAGCAATTACACATCATTTGGGATTGTGTTTGGTGGCGGCGCCCAAATGCGTTTGAGAGGAATTCCAGTATTACCTTTCGGGGAGATAGGTTTTGGTTTCCAGTCTGTATCGTATGACAGTTACAGCAATACGGATGTTTTGTTTAACATGTTTTTTGGCGCAAGAGTAGAGTTCTAATAAAGTATGAAAAATTCAATTTCTCTTTTGCTAATTATTCTATTCAGCGTGGCGGCACTGTCGCAGGTGCCGGAGATAGACCCGCGCTATCACACCTATGATGAGGTGCTATCAGAGATCGACAGTATTGCTGCGGCAAATCCATCCATATGTTATGTTGAAACTGTTGGGGTAACGGGTGTTGATTCGTTGCCCATAATAGCCATAAAAATTTCCGATAACGCTTCGCTTGACGAGGATGAGAGTGCTGTGCTTATCGTCGCTGGCCAGCATGCGCGTGAACCCGCTGGAACAGAGGTAGTAATGTGGCTCATAAAATATCTTGTGACCAATTACCCTGCCAATCCGATTGTTCGAATGTGGCTCGATTCACTTCAGATATGGTTCATCCCTGTGGATAACCCTGAGGGGCGACAGCTTGTTATGATACCGGGGCCCATGCATACTTTGCATTGGAGAAAGAACAAGCGAGATAACGATTTAAACGGTGTTTTCGATACGCTTTTCGATGGTGTTGACCCTAACAGGAATTATCCTTACAGGTGGAGCGAATTCACGGATACCAACATTTCTTCGGAGTATTATAAAGGTCCGCATCCATTCTCTGAACCTGAAAGTCGGGTTGTTAAAGAACTTGTCGAGAGGTTTCTCCCAACAGCTGTGATAGACCTTCATTCTCCGGATTCAATAGGTGGAAATAAACTTTGGTTCTGCTGGTGGGACCCCGATGTTGGTCGGTACCACATGGAAGGATACCCTCATTACCAGCAGGTGGGAAGCGGATTGGCGCGCAATACGATGACTGAGATTACCGGAACATATTATACATGTGCTGCATCGTACAACACAAAGCCCAAACTGCAAACATGGGTCTACTGGAAAACAGGAGCTTGCGCAATATTAATGGAAATAACGAACAAATGTTTTTGGCATGGCGATACAGTTGATACCATTGCCGCTCGTGTGGGACGAGGACTTTTCTACATTTTTGATAGGATGCTAGTGCAGGGATTGGTAGTGCATGCTTTTGATAGTTGGGCTGGCGTGCCTTTGCGTGCGCAGGTTATAATTGATGGGGTTACCGATACCACATTCCCACCGAGACTATGTGACCGACATGGCAGATATCATAGATTTTTGGCGGTTGGCACATACGACATAACGGTGCGTTATAATTATCGTCAGAGAATTTTTCCGGGCGTGCCCATAGCCTCAACCATGAACACATATCTTTCGGTTGACTTTCCAGGCGCGTATGTAGCCGAATCTGCTGAAGAAACTCATGCTGCCACTATAGGTGTGAGGTCTGGCAAGATTCATTTCTTTGTGCCGGAGCCTGCGGTATTAAAAATTATCGACATTTCTGGAAGGGAAATCCTAAGGAAGCGAGTAAGCGGCTACGGGCAGGTTAGTATTCCTCCTGTTAAAAGCGGCGTTTACATCGCCTTCGTTTTCTTGAATAATAAGGTGTTCGCGAAAAAGTTCGTCATCGTCAAATAATCCTGCCATTTTTTGATGAAAAAGCTGAGACACATATTAGAGTATGTTATAACGCTTATTCTTGTGGGTTTCATAAAGATTTTGCCCGTTCGGTTGGGGCTTGCGTTCGGCGCGTTTTTAGGACGGCTTTTCTGGATTATTGGGGTCCGCAGGCGAGTCGCTGAAAGAAATTTCAGCCTATGCTTTGGAGAAAGGTTCACCAAAAGTGAAAGGAATAAAATACTTGTAAGATCCTACGAAAACTTTGTGCGCTCGGCTGTCGAGTTCGTGATTATGCCAAAAATCCTGCGAAAGAGGACAGTGAGATTTGATGGAATAGAGTATCTTAAGGAGCTTGCTAACAAAAGAAGCGGAGCTATACTTGTCACGGGGCATTTTGGTAATTGGGAGCTTTTTGGAGCAGCCCTTGCCCATGAGGGAATCCCGATAGGAGCTGTCGTAGCAAGGCAGGCGAATAGGATGGTGGACAAACTTATTAATTCCATAAGGAAGAAGTGCGGCATTGAGGTTATATATCAAAGTGAATCGGCATTCGGGATAATAAAGGCTCTTAAATCGGGGAGACAGGTAGCGCTGCTTTCCGACCAGGATGCGCGTGAGAGGGGTGTTGTGGTGAAGTTTTTCGGCAAAGAAGCCTCAACACCGAAAGGTCCTGCCCTCATAGCTTTAAAAACGGGAGTTCCGATAGTTTTTGGTGTGATAACACGAGAATCGGATGGGATGAACCACATTGCAAAAATCTTTGAGCCGATATATCCGCCAAAAAACACCAAAAGTATTGATGATACCGTTTACCAGCTTACCGCAAGGATAACTAAAATGCTTGAGAACGCTGTCGAGAAGGAACCCGAACAATATTTCTGGATGCATAGACGATTTAAAAGCACACTTGGATATTAGCGGTTTTGTGTCCATATTTCCCTTGAAAAAGTGGTTTGAGAAAATCATATTCAATTGTGTTCTAATAAGGTGGTGCATAATGAGATTTGGCATTACTTTTTTGTTAATAATTATTTTTTCGTTCTCGTGCATTGCTCAAAAGTCCGTTTTCACCGCTATTGATGAAGCCTACAATGCCTCGGAGATAACTTTTGACCAGGCAATGCTTTACAAAGTTTACGCTGTGTTTGCTCCTGAAATGCTGCCACAGCAATTCCAAGGTTTGCCCACTCCTATTTGCCCAACGCCTACCTTGGCTTCAGTTTACAGTAATCTTGATAAACTTTCGGAGGAAGTCAGAGCGGAGATAATGGGGATAATGGCGAGACCGAGTCTTCCATTAACCTATTCCACCACTCACTTCGTATTTCATTACACGCTTACTGGTCCAGATGCGGTATCTGGACTTTCGTATGTCATGCAGATGGCCAGCGCGTTCGAGGATGCATACAATTTCATTACTGTGACCAAGGGTTACATAACCCCGCCCTCTGACGGCACGGCGGGTGGCGACTCGAGATACGATGTTTATATAGTTAGTCTTCCACCAAATATCCTTGGCTATACCGTTCCTGAAGCGGCTGGGCCTGCTCCGTGGAACGATGCAACGAGCTACATAAAAATGAGAAATAGCTTTTCAGGATTCAGTTCGCCGCTTGATTATATGCGAATAACCGCTGTTCATGAGTTTTTCCACGCTGTCCAGTTTGCGTATGATTATTCCGAGCAGCCATGGTATATGGAGGTATCATCGGTGTGGATTAGCGATATCAGATATCCCGCTGCGGATATGGAGCACATGTTTTTGGATACTTTTTTCAGGAATCCGCAGATGTCAATAACGACCTACGACGGTGCTCATGAGTATGGTTCATATATCTGGAATACATATCTCTCGTTAAATTATGGTGATACTATTGTCCGTGTTATATGGGAACGCAATCGGTTTGCGACATGCATATCGTCATTTCAAACTGTTCTTGCTCGTTATGGAACCAGTCGCTCGAGTGCATTCGCTGATTTTTTCGTGCAAAATTACTTTACGGGGACGAGAGATATTTATCACTTTTATCCCGAAGGTGGTGCGTATCCTCTCGTAAGGCTCGAGACTGTGCATACAACTTATCCTGCAAGCGGTGGGACTTCACATCCACCAGCGAATTTCGGGGCAAACTATGTAAAATTCGAAATTCCTACGGGAGAAACGAGGGACTTTAACCTTACCTTTGATGGTGACGACGATGTTAATTGGGTTGTTTCTGTTGTTGTTCCAAAGGCTGGTGCAGCACTTGTCAGAAATATTACTCTTGATGAGCATGCTTATGGGAATATAACGATTCCGCACGCGGACTACTCGTCAGTAGGGGAAATAATCATGGTAGTATCTAATGTTAGCACTTCCCCTGACACAGGAGAATACACTTACTTTGCCGATTTCGTTACAACCAGTTCGACATACCCGCCACCTGAAAATCTTAGAGTTGAGTTTACTTCGCCTGATTCTATCTGCCTGGGATGGGAACCACCCCCTGGTGTGGGACCTGTTGAGATAGCATATGATGATTCGAGCGGTGAGGTATTTTGGCCAAGAAGTGTACCACCATACGGCACAGTCGAGTACGAGGCAGTAAAATTCAGTGTCTCCAGAGCATGCTCATTGATAGCCTTGAAAGTTTTCGCTCGAAACGATGGTTCTTCGGGCAGATTTCATGTCTGGGGTGATTCAGCCGGACTGCCAAGACTTGGGACTGAGCTTTGCCCTGCGATTAACGATACCCCGGCTAATCTTAGCTGGACAACAATAAGTATTCCTGGTGGAGCATATGTTCCCGCAGGTGACTTTCACATTGGCCTTGAGCGAGCTACCGATATGCCTGCCATAATGGTTGACACGACTGGTGCAGTTGCTGGTCGTTCTAACATACGGATTTCTGGGATCTGGTATTCAGTACCTGCTAACTTCATGATAAGGGCTTTGGTTAAGGCGGGCGCAAGGTTTTATGTTCTTTATCCTGTGGAATCGGAAGCATTCAGTTTATACAGGGTATATCGTTCGAAAACACCTGGTGGGCCATATACTCTGCTTGATAGTGTTACTACCAATGAGTTCACCGATACGACAGTGTTAGCTGATTCTATGTATTATTATGTGGTGACCGCTATCTACGATTCGATTCACGAAAGCGCCTACTCAAACGAGGTTGTTGCAGTTGCTGAGTCTGTCCCGCCGGTCGAGGTGGAAACACTTTCCCATGATGATGGTGACCCTGCAATGTATTATGGGGCTAATTATAACGATAGGTTCGCTGTTGTATTCTCGCCAAGAGCATCGTGCCAGATATTGACACTTGAGTACAGAGCTCAGAACATGGGTTCGGGTCCAGGTTACTTTGGGATTGAGCTTTATTCATTTTCACATGGTCATTTTGGCAGAGATTTGATGCCACCGCTTTCGTATCCGACGGCGCCAGATGCTGACGGATGGACAAGAGTGGACATATCGAGCTTTGAAGTTTACTGCTCAAGCGATTTCGCTGTAAGCTTCGTGATAATGGACACGGCAGTTTATCTTGGCGCAGATAGCCTGAATGATGGCAATTCTTGGACATATATAAGCAGGTGGGGAAATTGGTACATAGCCGATGCGCGCTATTTTATTCGAGCTGTGGTGCGTTATCTTGGCGGGACCGAAACATACACGATAACCGGCACGGCATATCTTGGGGCAGGCACAGGTGGCGCACCGTTGCCAACGGACCTTTCGGGAACCATGATAAGAATCCTTGAAACTGATGATGTGGATACGACAGACAGTCTGGGAAACTACGAATTCACGGGTATTTCGCCTGGTGTGTACACCATTGAGGCGTTTCATCCGGGATATGAACGACAGCGTGCAGAGGTGGTTCTGGTTGATAACAATGCGGTTCAGGATTTTTCGCTCGTTCCTTTATTTACGCCATTAAATCCACCGCAAAACCTTCTGGCGAAAAATTTTCAGCCATCGCGGATTTCGCTTACTTGGGCACCACCCCGAGGACAGGACGGAACTTCTGGAAGATTAATGTTTTATAATCCTTTAACTACTCTCTGGTTTTACGATACTATTCAAAATCCGGGCGACCTTTACACAACCCGTTACGAAATAATGTTCCCATGTTCTCTAAGGAAAATCGGCGTTTCATTCTATGATAGGGATAGTGTTTACGAGGATGTTTCGATTCACCTTTGGCTTGATGACGGTAATGGTTATCCCAGTCTTGACTGGGAGTTGATGGATTCTGTGGTGGTTACGCCAGTTCCATATACTACTACGATACAATGGACTGTGGTTGATGTTTCGACGCTTGGGGTGGTGTTGTTGCCGGGGCAGGCGGTTCATCTTGGTGTAAGAGTACTTGGGCATCATTCTTCAGTGCTTTCGAGCGACACGATTCCAGATGGAGACCCACCAAGATGCTGGGAATATAACGCAGTTCTGGGCACATGGAACCCCTCGGGTGAGCATTTGATGTACATGGATGTAGCATATTTTACTCACATTACTGGTTTCCCAGGTAACCCGACTCGCTTTGAGGGTTACATCGTTATGAGAGCTGACTCTTCTGACTCCTTCATCGAGATTGCAAGGCTTGATTCGACAGCTTTCGTTGATACGACAGTTTCCGACAGTGCGATTTACAAATATTTCGTTTATGCGTCCTACGAGCATGGCTTTTCAACGACTACGGATACCGTAAAGGCTATGGCGCTGTCGCGTAATGATTCAGCCTGGGTGCTTCTTGTTGATGATGATATGAGTTCGCACAGTGCAGTTTGCCCAGATGAGGGGGCTGAAATAGCAAATTTGTTGTTCGAGCTTGGAGTGCCCTTAAATGGCGTTGACCTCGACAGCAGCGAGTTCGTCCCGATGGATACGCTTTCTCACTACAGGGCGGTTATCTGGAACTGTGGAATATCTTATGCAAGGAATTGGACGCTTTCCGATAGCGAGGAGGCAAACATTGCACGCTATCTTGATGCAGGCGGTAAATTTTTGCTTTTCGCACAGGATTACCTGTGGGATAGATATCGTGATAGTGTGGCTTTCCATAGTGGGAGTTTCCCGCATGACTATTTGGGTGTAAGTCGTGTTATGCAGGATGTGGCTACCGTAAGCGATACAGGCGGAAGATTCGTAGGTTATGGAGTTGCTTCAGGTCTTCGATACGGCGTAAGAAATCCATTTGGAAGGCGTTGGGCATTGTACCCGGATGACATAGTTGGAACTCTCGGCGATACTCTGCTCGTGCTTGACCTCGATACTGTGCGCTTTAATGTTGGAATAACTTATCGAGGAGGAGCATTCAAGTCAGCGTTTGTTACTGTTTCGCCACTTTCGCTTTCCGAGCGCGATTCCTCGACGGTAACATTTTTGCGGAGAATTTTATACGATTACTTCGCCATCGATGTGGTGGAGACAGTTGAAACACTTTGCATGACCTATCACATTCTGCCAGGTTATAATCTTATTTCGGTTCCTTTTGCTCCGTTCGATTCTCTTGTTGATTCTCTTTTCCCCGTAAACCTTGGAGCCTACGGCTATGACGGGCGGGCTGCAACATTTTTTGCAGCAGAAACGCTCCGCCCAGGAAATGGCTATTTCGTTCTTTTCTCCGATTCACTTGATATTGATGTGTGTGGCTATTATATTGATTCGCTGAAAACGAGGCTTTATCGTGGTTGGAATCTTTTCGGTGTGCAGTGGCGTGATAGTTTATTCTGGGAGATTGACAGTATGGAGTTCATTCCGGCTGCGGTAAGGTCGCTTGAAATTTGGAGCTATGACCCCATAACGGGGATATATTCGAGACCAGATACGCTTTTCGTTGGAAAAGGTTACTGGATTCTTGTTCGGGATAGTTGTATTTTGTGGTTTGGAAGGTAAATAAAAAGGAGAGAGTATGATTAACTTAGGTAGCGCAATACTTCAAGCGCAGCAGCAACAGGAAGGAAATCCTATTGCGATGCTTTTGCCGCTCATTCTGCTTTTTTTGGTTTTCTATTTTATATTCATGCGACCCCAAATAAAGCGGCAGAAGGAACTTCAAGCGATGATTCAATCACTGAAAAAGGGTGACAAAGTCGTGACATCAGGAGGAATTATAGGTACTATAGTCGGTGTTAGCGAGGATAAGGTGACCATAAAGGTGGGCGAGGGTACAAAGCTTGAGGTCGTGAAGTCGTACATAGTGCAGAAGCTAAGTTGAAATGGAAGAGCTTAAATTGAAATATTATCCAGACCCTATACTTCGTAAGAAGGCAAAACCCTTATTGCTTCGAAATGGCAAACCGGACCAATCAATTCTGCGGATGCTCGCAAAGCTTAAAGAGGCCTGCCGTGAGTACGACGGCGTTGGTCTTGCTGCACAGCAGGTTGGTCTCGTGTTGCCGATAATAGTGGCTGGCGAAAAGCAGGCTGATGGAAGGTATAAACTCGTCGGCGTGGTAAATCCAAAGGTGGTGGAAGTGAGCGAGGAAACCTATGTTTACGAGGAAGGGTGTTTGTCTTTTCCTGGACTATACATACCTATTGAAAGACCCATCGAAATCGTTGCCGAGGGATGGTTTGACGATATTGAAAAATTTGAGAGAAGAGAACTAAGGATGATTAACGCGCGAATTTTCATGCACGAAACCGACCACATAAATGGGATTCTTTACATTGATAGAGTTGACGATATTACGCGGCAGCGAGTAAAAGCCGAATTAAAACATATAGCAAAGACTTATTATAAAAAAGGTGAGATGGAAATCGCATAAATCGTGGAGGAAATAATGCGACTGTTTGTTTTAGTAATGCTTCTTCTTGTGATCGTATATGGGGTTGTGTTTTATACCCTTAATACAGATGTTTCTGTTCAGTCGGTGTCATATTGGTGGGGGGCGCAGCGGGATGTTCCGCTTTATGTTGTCGTATTCATAGCGTTCTTTTGCGGAGTATTGTGGGCGCTGGTTATATTCATTGTTCAGGAGATAAGACTAAGAGTAAAAATGTCCCGACTCAAAAACACCATCAAAAGGCTTCGAGAGGAGATAGACTCATTGCGAACTATGCCCCTTAAAGACATCCAGACCACAGAGGAGGAGGAATGATTAGCGGCAGTTTTTGGATGGCTATCATCATTTTTGCGATAATAGTGGTCATAGCGCTATTCACCTACTATAGGCTTAAAATTCGTCGCAGGGCAGGGGAGGACGCTTTTACCAAAGGACTTCTCGCATCCATCGAGGGCGATTTCGACGAAGCGATAAAGAATCTTAAGCAAGCAGCTATGGTTAACACCCAGAATGTTATGGCTTACATTTTACTTGGCGACATATTGCGTTATACAGGTCAGGTTGCTAAAGCCATGCAAATTCACCTTTCATTACTTGGGAGAACTGATCTTGGCCGAAACACAAAGGTCCGAGTTTATAAGTCGCTCGCACTCGATTCTCAGAAAAAAGGCGATCTCAGAAAAGCCGCTGAATACCTGCTTAATGCGCTGGAGATAAAACCTGAGAAGTGGTCCTATGACATGCTCATTGACATTTATGAGAAACTTGGTGAATGGGAGAAAGCAGCAGAAATACTTCGCAAAGCGGGCGCAAAGGATAAAGAACGAATGATTTCCTTTTATTATGCTGAACTGGCGGGCTCATATTTAGAGAATGGGGATATTGAAAAAGCGAAGGAGTATACCAAATTGGCGCTTAGTTTTTGGGATAAATGTCCGCCTGCGCTTCTTATTATGGGTGAGCTTCATTTTCAGGATGGCGATTATAAGAGCGCGATAGATTACTGGACTGAGTTTATTAAAAACAATCCTAGCAAGGCATTGCCTGTGGCTGAGCGTGTTGAGACCGCTTTTTACGAGATGGGCGAGTTCGACAAAGTTCGTGAGCATTATCAAAAGCTCATCGATAAAAATCCTGAGCTTGAGCCAATAAGGATTAAACTTGCACTTATTGATGAGAAACGTGGTGATGTTGACGAGGCTTTCAAAGTTGTAAGTTCTGCTCCGAAACAAAGTGAGAACATAGCCATATTCAAAGCATATTTCAGCGCCATAAACAAAGGCTGTGCCGAAATAGCAAACGAACTTTTACCTATAATAAAATCAAGATTAAACCCGACATACCAATGTCAGAACTGTGGTTTCAAAACGCAAAAGCTTCTATGGCGCTGCCCGAAATGCGGCGCGTGGGAATCATTTTTGCCCTGATACTTTTTGTTTTTGCTGCACCTGTCAGGGTAGGTTCTCAAATGCCCTATTCGGGATTCTGGCGCCAGCAAGGGTACAGTGAAGAAATGGCGCTAATAATGTCCAGGGTCGAGCCAGCGGAGAAAATCGAGGATTTACTTAAATTGCAGGATGATAAATTCGCCTGCCTGAATCTTGCAAAACTTTACTTTGCAAGGGGACAGTATATTCTCGCGGAAAAGACTTTAGCCAGGTGCCCCAATGTAAGCGATGATGCAAAAATACTTTTGCTTCTTATTTCAAGCGTTTTGCACGAAAGATTATCTGAAGATATTGCTTCTGAGAGCGAAGATAAACTAACTGCTTTAGCTGCAGTTCTGGGTGCTAAATCTACGCTCAAACTTGACGAAGCGCTAATGAGATATCCTTATCTGGCTAATTTTGCTGTTAAAAAGCAAACAATGGCTCTAAAAGTGAACGAGCGAAAGATTGTCCCGGAACTTTCAGAAACCATTGATTCGACCAAAAAATTTGCTATTCAATTTGGAGTGTTCGCTGACAGCCTGCGTGCAGAAATGTTTTTAAGAAAACTTGGAAATCAGGGGATAAAAGCTTATATTGAAAAGATAAAAAGAGATGGAAGGAAGTTGTATGCTGTAAGACACGGGAGTTTCAATACGAGAAAGGAAGCTGTCAACGCTAAAAGCAATATTTGCGCAAGTTTTGAGTGTATAATAGTAATCAGGGAAAAACAATGAGGTATTTTTATCGAACGATTGCTATTGTATTATTAATGTTAGCATTTCTTTCCCAAGGTTGTTCGAAGGGGGAGAAAGTTTATTCGAGGGAGTGGGTTTATTTTGGAACTGTGGTGGGAATAAAGTTTTATGCTACTCAAAGACCCCCTGATAAGCTTTTCGACACAGTAAAAAGGACATATGCATACTGGGATTCTCTCACCGACTTTTACGACAGGAATTCGGCTTTATACAAACTTAATCGCGAAATAGAGGAAACTGTTGTGGTCGATAGTAATCTTGCCAAGCTTATTTGCGAAGCTTTGCGATGGAAAAAGCTTACTCACTCGAAACTCACGCCGCTAATAGGTCCACTTGTAAAGTTGTGGGGTATCGGGAAAAAAGGCAAATACATACCAGATAAATACAAAATCGATTCCGCGCTTTCGTACATAGAAACATGCTATGTTAAGTGCATATCGGAAACAGTGATGGTGCTTCATGGTCGTCCAGTCATAGACCTTTCGGCATATGCCAAGGGTTGGGTGGTTGACAGAATATACCATGAACTTTTGCCCATAGTTCGTGAGCGCAAGGACATAAGGGGATTCATTATTGATGCTGGGAGAAATTTGAGAGTTTGGCGTCGGGATGGTGGCACATACAAAATAGGTATAAGCAATCCCAGAGGTAAAGGCATAATAAAAGTATTCGAGTTGCCATCGGGAATGAGTTGCGCATCAGCGGGCGATTACGAGCAATTTTTTATTGTTGACGGGAAAAGGTATCACCATATATTTGACCCGATGACAGGATATCCAGCTTCTGGAGCTATAGCGGCTACCGCTATATGTGTTGATGGGATTGATGCCGATGCTCTTTCAACGGCGGCGGTGGTAATAGGAAGCGATTGCGATGATGTTGCAAAAAGAGTAGGCTGCGAAGTAATCCTTTTTGAGGAGGTGGGGAAAAAGGTCGTTTCATCGTTATATGGAACGAGGATAGTCAGGTTCGCAAGCAGGGAGGGTGAACTGTGAAAAAGATTTACATATTAATCTCGATATTATTGCTGTTTTTTAGTTTCATATGGGCTCAGGGAGAGTTTGAAGACGAGATAAAGGCTGAAGTAGGGATAACGGGGGTTGGTGTCAAGGCGGGGTTGTTGTATTTGACGAGTGAATACGGTCTTGCACCGGGTTTTGGATTGTGGTTCGATTGGGCGAAACTTGGACAAAACATAATAGTTGATGGCGGTCTTGAGTACTGGTTTGCTCAACGGGGCGCAAAAGCATGGGAGAAGGAGAGGAAAAGAGATTTTGCTATCTTTTTCACATTGAAATATGCCGTTGAGATGGGGAAATTCACGCCGTTCCTTGGTGGTGGCTTTGGAATAAATATGTATAAAAAGACCTATCCCGAGAATATAGACAAGGTACCTGAAAAGAGCACCAAACCAGAACTTCACATCGATGCGGGTACTACTTATTTCCTTAATCCTAAAATGAATCTTGAGGCAAGATTTAAAGTTAACATTTCCGATGTTAGTTCTTTCGGATTGTATGTTTCAATGTATCTTAAGACGGGTAAGTAGCAACTTTGGGAGCAGAGGCTGAAATGGACAGTTCCTCGGATTCGGATAAGCGTCCTGTTTGGCTAAGAATATTGCTTCTTCTGATATTTCTTTATTTGTTTCTCCTTAGCATTGAGCTTCTGGGACATTCCTTCAAATCTCTTGGGCGAGGCTTTGCCGAAACATTGCTTCAGACGACTGCTAATCCTGTAGCAGGTCTTTTAATAGGGATTCTTGCAACGAGTATAATTCAAAGCTCGTCCGCTACCACTTCGATAGTAGTGGGTATGGTTGCTGCGGGAACATTGACCGTGAGACACGCGATCCCAATAGTTATGGGAGCAAACATTGGGACTACTGTAACAAATACTATAGTTTCCTTGGGGCATTTTACAAGACCTGTAGAGTTCAGAAGAGCATTTTCTGGCGCTGTAGTTCATGATATTTTTAATTTACTGTCAGTTGCTGTTTTCCTGCCTCTTGAAGTTTGGACGCATTATCTTGAGCATTCCGCGACCTTCCTTCAAAAAATATTTTCAGGAGTTGGTGGTTTCAAAGCAACGAGCCCGCTTAAAATAGTAGTAAAACCTTTGGTTCACATTATTTTCGAATTTTTCCACGGACTAATAGGTAGCGGGGTTGTTCTGGGAATTGTGCTTCTTGTGGTAGCGCTTATTATACTATTCCTTTCGCTCGCCCGCCTTGTTAATCTGATGAAAAGCCTCATAATAGGCAAGGTCGAGGTCATGTTGCACAATTATCTTTTCGTTACTCCTATAAGAAGCCTCTTACTTGGTTTGGTTATAACTGCCATAATCCAGTCAAGCTCTGTAGTAACATCATTAGCTATTCCTCTTTTGGGCGCAGGTATTCTCAGCGTTGAGCAAATTTTCCCATATACGCTCGGAGCCAACATCGGGACAACATTCACTGCTATTCTGGCATCTTTGGTTACTCAGCGTCCAGCAGCGATAACTATAGCATTTGTTCACTTGCTTTTCAATATATCGGGAACGCTTCTTTGGTATCCGCTAAGAAAAGTTCCTATAAGCGCTGCCAAATGGCTTGGCGAGGTAGTGTACAGGCGGAGGTGGGTTGCCATAGTTTATGTGGTGATAATATTTTTTGCGATACCAATTTTTCTTATTTATATTACTTAAAAAGGAGTAAATCTATGTTCAGGAAATTTCTTGAACTTTGGCGGAAAGAGGACCTTCTACACCAAGCTTTAAGGGATACACAAAACATGATGGAGCTCACCAAGGAGATCTACCATTACGCTATAGAGCCTCTTTTTACGGGAGCTTCCATAGATGGGCAGCAGGTATACGACATGGATAAGCAGATTAATAAGTTCGAGATAGAAATACGAAGAAAAGTTCTCGAGCACCTCTCAGTTTCCCCAAGACAGGATATTACCGCAGCATTGGTTTTGACGACGATAACTGTTGACCTCGAGAGGATAGGTGATTACGCCAAGAACTTCTTTGAACTCTACGGGCTTTATGGAAAACCTCTCGGCGAGGGCGACATATCAGCGAAATTAAGGGAGCTTAAGACCGCAGTGTCCACTATGTTTGATGACATGATAACTTCATTCTCTAATGCTGACATTGAGCTTGCAAAAAAAGTTATGGAGCAACACAAGCGCAATTCCGATGAATGCGAATCGATAATCGCATGGCTCATAAAGAACCCTCAAGCCTACAAAGAACTTGGCATAAGCGGTAGCGTATTATCCGCGCTGGCGGCAAGGTATTTCAAGAGGACGAGCGCACACATAAAAAATGTTGCGAGTTCGGTTGTTAACCCATTTGATAGGATAGGATATAAATCCCCTAATTCCGTTAACGATTAGTATTTTCGGGGATTTTGGGAGGGGTTTCTAAGACCTGCTTTTTCTTTTGACGAAAAATTTTTCACGCCACTCGTCAAGATTTTGCGGGACTGGGTCAATCCCGCCTCGCGAAAAGGGATTGCATCGCAATATTCTCCACATGCTTATTATGCTGCCCCAAAAGATCCCGAATCTTTTTATTGAGGTTTCAGCGTAATGTGAACATGTGGGTTCAAACCTGCATGTATAAGGGAACAGACGCGAAATGGTGACACGGTAAAGCTTTATTAGGAGCACCGCTATTTCATTTAAAAATTTAATTCTCACATTTGAATTATAGCAAGTTATCAGGAAAAATCAACTCTTGACCGCAGAGGAATGCAAGGATATGATAGTTGGTATGAAATCTGTCAGTAAAACGAGCACAGTTTTAAAAGAGAATTACGCAAAGCTCCTTTTTGCCTTTGTGGTTGCCTTCTCGTTAATCATCGTGGTGAGGTTGATCAAACTTCAGATAATAGAACATAATTACTACTACACGCTTTCGGAGAAGAACCGTGTTAGAGTGGTTCCTTCACATTCGGCGCGAGGGAAGATATACGATAGGAACGGTGTTCTTATTGTCAGAAACAAGCCTACATACACAATCTCAATAATCCCAGCCGAGTTTCTTCCTGATAGTGAGTATGTGCGCAGGTTGTCAAGTCTGATAGATGTCCCTGAAGAGGTTATCTGGCAAAAGTACGAAAAAAATAAGATTCCGGGCTATCTGCCGGTTCCAATAAAGCGTCGGGTGGATTTTTCCATCGTTAGTCAGGTTGTTGAGCATCCAGATAAGTTTCCCGGCGTTATTAGCCAGGTTGAACCAGTAAGAGATTATCCGTTAGGGAAATTTGCACCGCACATTATTGGCTATGTGGGGGAGATAAGTGCTCCTGAGCTCAGGGAAAGGTACAAGGAGGGGCTTAAAGCGGGTGATATGGTTGGCAAGCAAGGTGTTGAAAGGTATTTTGACAACCTGCTTCGTGGACGGGATGGAGCAAAGTTTATTGAGGTAAGCGCTACTGGTGAGATAATAGGTCCGATAAAAGATTTCAGGGACATACCGCCTCAAAATGGTGCCGACCTCGTGCTTACCATAGATGCCAAGCTTCAGATGGCGGCAGAATCTATTTTTGCAGTTGCGCCTGAGGGAGCATTTATCGTTATGGACCCTAATAACGGCGAGATTTTAGCGGCAGTCTCCAAACCCGATTTTGACCAGACCATTTTCACGAAACCTATTGCTGAATCAACATGGGCACGACTTAACGACCCCGTGACACATCCAATGCTTTGCAGGTGGTATCAGGGACTTTACCCGCCCGCGTCACCCATGAAAATTCTTGCAGCAGCAGCCGCCGTTGACGAGGGAATAGCAAATGCGAGCTCAATAATGCCCCAACCGTGCAGGGGAGCTATGAGGTACGGCGATAGATACTTTTTCTGCTGGAACACATTCGGACACGGTTATCTCAATATGCTTGAGGCTATAGCCCAGTCGTGTGACATTTATTTCTATCAGATTGCGATAAAGCTTGGGCTTGATAAGTGGTACGATTATACCACAAAATGCTTCTTTGGACAGCCAACGGGCATAGAGTTGCCCTTCGAAGCTTCAGGGCTTGTGCCAAACAGAGACTATTACAACTGGCGCTTTGGACGTCGCGGCTGGGGAAGAGGAGTCCTCTTAAATCTTATAATCGGGCAGGGGGAATTTTTGGCTACACCACTTCAGGTAGCTCAGTTTTTTGCTGCCATAGCCAACAGGGGCATAGTTTGGAAGCCAAAAATAGTAAAGTACATAGAACCTAAATTGCGCCACCGTATTGAGATACCATCTGTTATCCGCGGCAGGTTGCCATTTTCGCAGGATGCCATAAACACCGTCATAGATGGCATGATACGCACTTGCAACGAGGAGTGGGCAACTGGTTATGGCGCTCACATGGATGACATACTTGTTGCAGGTAAAACGGGAACCGCGCAAAATCCTCATGGCGCCGACCATGCGTGGTTCGTGGCGTTCGCTGATGCAAGGCAGCCGGAAATATTGGTCGTAGTCTTCGTTGAAAGCGGTGGTTCAGGGGGTTCATGGGCATTCTTGGCAAGAGAGTTTTTCGATTATTACTTCCATTACTGGAAGTTTGAGAATCAAGCACAGTAAAGCCCTCTTTTGTTTTATCGGCAGGCATCAGGCTTTGTTTCGGGCAAAAAAACTTGCGCAATACCAATTTTTTAGTTTATTAATCTGAAATAAATTTCGGGGAGAACTATGGCAGGAGAATTCTCATTAGATTTTGAGCGACCGATTATAGAGCTTCAGAAAAAAATTGAGGAGATGAAATCGATATCCTCGAGGGAGGGTGTGAATCTTGATAATGAGATAAAGTCCCTCGAGCTAAAGCTTAATAAACTTAAAGCCGAAATTTACAGCAAACTTACCCGCTGGCAGCGGGTCATGGTGGCTCGCCACCCCAAAAGGCCGTACACCCTCGATTATCTTGAGCGTATAGCAGTAAATTTTATAGAACTTCACGGTGATAGGAATTTCCGCGATGACCCAGCTGTAGTTACTGGTTTTGCCACTATCGGAAGCTACAAAGTAGTCGTTATCGGACAGCAAAAGGGTCATGATGCCAGCGAGAACATAAAGCGCAACTTCGGAATGATGCACCCAGAAGGCTATAGAAAAGCTCTAAGAATAATGAAACTTGGGGAGAAATTCAGTCTACCGGTTGTAATATTTATAGATACTCCTGGCGCATATCCTGGTATAGGTGCGGAGGAGCGTGGACAGGCTGAGGCTATAGCGCGCAATATAAGAGAGATGGCTCGTCTTAGAACCCCTATAGTGATAGTGATAATAGGGGAGGGCGCTTCTGGTGGCGCTTTGGGGATAGGTGTTGGTGATGTTATTCTTATGCTTGAGAACGCCTGGTATTCGGTTATTTCTCCTGAGGGGTGTGCAGCGATTCTTTTCAGGGATGCCAAGGCAGCACCCCAATCAGCTGAAACGCTTAAAGTCACAGCACCTGACCTGCTTGAACTCGGGGTTATAGACGAGATAATACCTGAACCACCTGGTGGCGCACATTCTGATTACGATGCTATCGCCCAGGTGGTTAAATCCGCAATACTTAAATGGCTCGATAAACTTACCAAAATCCCACCTGAGGAGCTCGTCAAAAGGAGAATAGCGAAATACCGCAAGATGGGTGTTTATGAGGAGGTTTGATATTGACCCTCAAGCTATCGATATCGGGGGCAAGAGGTATTGTCGGCGAGTCGCTAACACCTGATGTTTTGGAAAGCGTTCTTCGTGCTTACGCGAATTTTGTTTCCAAAGGCAAAATCCTCTTGGGGCGCGACACGAGACCATCGGGAGAAGCAATAAAAAATTTTGTAGCTGGTTATCTAATGCTTACTGGCTTTGATGTCGTTGATTGTGGGTTGCTTCCCACTCCGACTTTGGCGTTATGCGTAAAGCATAGCAAAGCTTGTGGCGGGATTGCTATAACGGCGTCGCATAATCCACCCGAATGGAATGCTCTAAAACTTTTTGACTCAAACGGTTTATATCTGCCGATGGAATTCTGGAGCGGAATCAGTGAGCATGGTGGCAAAGTAGAATTTGCGGATTATGAACATGTGGGAAAATTGGCTCGATGCGAGGATTGCGTCGAGAAGCACATTGAAAAGGTCTTGGGATTGCCATATGTAGATGTGGATGCTATACGGGCGCGTGAGTTTTTCGTCGCTTATGATGGTGTTGGTGGTGTTGCACCGAAAGCGGTGCTTGAGCTGCTTTCGAGGTTCGGAGCCAAGGTGGTAGCAGTGGGGACTGCTATGGATGGTGTTTTTCTCCACGATCCGGAGCCCAAACCGGAAAATCTTTCGCAGCTTTCTGAGCTCGTCAGAACAGTTGGTGCGGACATTGGAT
Organism: bacterium; assembly: GCA_021159335.1. Taxonomy (NCBI): domain Bacteria; species bacterium. Next base: position 6,805 of record JAGGRZ010000133.1, on the reverse strand, counting down.
TTGCCACCGACCCTGATGGTGACCGTCTAACCTTAGTGGACGAAAAAGGTGTTCCGCTGAGCGAGGAGCTAACTCTGGTGCTTGCAGCGTGGCAATTTTTGGAAAACGAGCGGTCGGATATCGTGGTTAATCTATCGACTTCAACGCTTATAGACTGGCTTTCTGGCAAGTTTGGCGTAAGGGTTCATAGGGCTCCTGTAGGTGAATTCTGGGGGTCGAAAAAAATGCTTGAGCTGGGAGCAAAGATAGGCGGCGAAGGAAACGGTGGAGTTATAGTTTTGGATGTTCATCCGGTGCGTGACAGCCTTACAGCTGTGGCATTAGTTTTATCATTGCTTGCAAGAACTGGCAAAAGACTTTCCGAAATAGTATCATCGCTGCCAAGAATGTTTATGGTAAAGTCAAAAGTAGCCTTTAGCGGAGATTTCAAAAGGGTGTGCGACGAGATTGTCAATCGATTCCCTCATAAAACCGAAAATTTTGATGATGGCGTATGGCTTGGATTAGAGCATGGTTTTTTACATGTGAGGCAATCCAATACGGAGCCTGTGGTGAGAATTATTGCAGAATCAACTGAGGAAAGCGAAGCCAAGAGGATTGTTTTTGAGGCTAAGAAAATTGTTGAGAAACATTCGAGGAGCTGAGACTAAAAATGACGAGCTATTGCGAACACCAGTTGACATAGTCTTTTTTGGGTTTTAATTTCAATTTGTGTAAATGTCTTATGAATTATACGCTTGAGGAAATACTTGAGACTATTCATTCGTCCGAAGTAGCGCATTTCGACATAAGGACCACTACACTTGGCATTTCGCTCTGGGATTGTGCTACGGGGGATGTTAAGACTACCGCGCAGAAAATCTACGATAAAGTGATGCGCATTGCCCACGACTTCGTTAAAGTTACTGATGATATCCAGATGAAGTTCGGCATACCTATAATAAATAAGCGTATAGCAACCACGCCTCTCTCGCTCGTTCTTGCTGGTGGGAACCCTAATGATTTCACCTATGCGGCGCACATGCTTGACAAGGCTGGCGAAGAGATAGGAATAGATTTTATTGGCGGATACGGTGCGCTCGTTCACAAGGGGGCGACAAAGGCTGAGGAAGCTTTTATTGAAACCATTCCCGAGGCTATATCGACCACACAAAGGGTTTGCAGTTGTGTTTCATTGGGTTCGACTCATGCAGGACTTAACATGGATGCTACTCGTCAGATGGCGAGGATAATAAAAGAGGTTGCAAGACGCACTGACCGTGGAATAGGATGTGCGAGACTGGTCGTTTTCGCTAATGTTCCGGAGGACAATCCATTTATTGCGGGTGCATTTCATGGTGTTGGCGAGCCTGAAGCGGCGCTTAATGTGGGTATAAGCGGTCCTGGGGTGGTTCTTGAGGCTGTTAAGGCGCTTGGACCTGAGGCTGACCTTCAAACCCTGTATGAGACCATAAAAAGAGTCGCTTTCAAAATAACGAGAGCAGGTGCACTTATAGGTAAAATGGTTGCAGAGAAATTGGGCGTTAGTTTTGGTATAGTTGATGTTTCGTTAGCACCGACCCCAGCTATAGGCGATAGCGTTGCCGAAATTCTTGAGGCTATGGGACTTGAGAAAACGGGAACTCATGGCACAACAGCGGCAGTAGCCATGCTCACGGATGCCGTAAAGAAAGGCGGAGTCATGGCGACTTCAATGGTGGGTGGGTTGTCCGGCACTTTTATACCTGTAAGCGAGGATTCTGGAATGGTTCGCGCTGTAGCCGCTGGCGCTTTGTCGCTGGATAAACTTGAAGCTATGACCGCTGCGTGCTCCGTGGGGCTCGATATGGTGGCAATACCGGGCGATACCCCGGAGGAAACAATAGCAGCAATAATAGCGGATGAGCTTATGATAGGAATAATAAACGATAAAACAGAAGCTGTAAGAATAATACCTATTGAGGGTGCGAAACCAGGTGATATAGTTGACTATGGAGGCCTGCTTGGCAAGGCTATAGTCCAGGAAGTTCATGAATTCAAGAGCACCGTTTTTGTGCAAAGGGGTGGAAGAATCCCGCCTCCGATAACTTCTTTCCACAATTAGCAGAAAAATCGTGTGATGATAGAGATTCTTGTTACAATGGGTGACCCTGCGGGTATAGGTCCAGAAATTATTGCGAAAACGCTTTCGAGATACATCCCATCAGGCACAAGGATATTTTTGGTCGGTGCTATAAGCCCCTTCGTCAAGCTTGCGGATAGGTTTTATTGGGCAAAGAAATTTCTGGAAAAGTTGGATCGCGGTGAGATTGATTTTGTTTCCGCTGCAGAAGAAGTTGAGTATCCGGTGGGTGTTGTCAATGATGTTTGCGGAAAAGCGTCTTTTATGAGTCTACTTAAGGCGATGGAACTTATTAAGAATGGGCACGGTGAAGCGCTGGTTACTGCGCCTGTGTCGAAAAAAGCCATAACGCTATGCGGTGAGAAGTTTAGCGGGCACACGGAAATGCTCGCACAAAGTTTTGATTCGAGAGTAACGATGTTGCTCTTTGACCAAAGAATAAGAGTTGGATTGGTTTCAACCCATGTTCCGCTTTCTGAAGTTGTTTCATATATCGATGAAGAAAGAATACTGGGGCACATAATAAGGATTAATCATGGCTTAGTTAGTTTTTTCGGGGTGAAGGAACCTGTAATAGGCGTTCTTGGGCTTAATCCCCACGCTGGAGAAGCTGGTGAATTCGGCAAGGAGGAGGAGACAATCAAGAAGGCTTTGGATGCCGCATCGAATATTGGGATAAGAGTTGTTGGTCCTCTTGTTCCGGATACAGCATTTCTTGCGGTTCAGCGACGGCGATTTGATGCTTATCTTGCTATGTATCATGACCAGGGGTTGATTCCGCTAAAAACATTGGGGTTTTATTATGGAGTTAATCTTACCCTTGGGTTGCCGTTCGTGAGAACGAGCCCTGACCATGGCACCGCTATGGACATTGCGGGAAAAGGTATAGCAAATCCGCTTAGTTTCATTAATGCGTTGCGTTACGCGGCTTTTTTCGCTAAGAAATTAATTGAGAGGAGGAATTATGAGAAATAGCGCATTGACAGCTTTTGTTTTGGTGGCGATTGTGACATTTAGCATGGATTTTTCTTATGCCTCAAGCAGGAGGAGCCGGACTAAAGACAGGAATCTTAAGGTTGGCGCCAGAGTTTCGCTTTACAATCCACCAGGAACATCTATTACGACCATGCTTTTCGAGGTTACAGCAAAATACAGAGTGTCTGATAGGTTTGCTGCCGAATTCTCGGCTGGATGGACGCAATACAACGAAGAAGGCAGAACTACTACATTAATCCCGATTCAGATTAACGGCGAGTTTCATCCTTTTGGCAAGGGTGTCTTCGACCCCTTTGTAGGCGGTGGTATTGGGGCATATCTTAAGAAATGGGGCGATGAACAATCGGCTACTGTGGGTGTTCAGGCGTTGGGAGGTTTTGAGTTCAGACCCACGACGGGATTTTCCATGTCATTAAGCGTAAAATATATACTTTCGGACATTACTGATCCGCGATCGGGCGGATTCAGCTTTGGCGGTGGTGTTCAGGGCAATTGGGAAACGAGCTTTTAGACGATTTCGGCGAAATTATATTTTGGGGGTGAGCTATGAAACGATTTATTATAATATTTGCTTTGTTTAGTTTAGCGCTTGGCGGCACGATTTCTGGAAGACTTATATATCCTCATGGCGGGGTCGGAAGTTATTTTGTTGCTGCAATGACTCGTACTATGCTTCTTCAGTTGTTAGCGGGTTCTATATCGATAACTGACATACCTATGACGGTGCTTTTGCTACCCGGAAGTTATACGCTAAATAGTGATTCTATAGTAGATGGAAGAGGATATATAGTTTTCGGCGCGAAACGGCGGGGATTGATACTTAGGTCAGGCGACCCTATGGGTATGTATCCTGATGATGTATATACTACAGGCGGTGTTGCCACGGGGATTGATGTTGAGCTCGATACGATTGGTCATATAAGGGGACACATAAGATATATGGGATCTTATGATAGTTTAAAATTAAATATTTATACTTTTGACTTTTCTGCGCGGACTTTTGTGGTCGAGACTGTATATAACATTCGAAGTGCTGAATATGATGTCATATCGAAGTCGGGGTTAAAAATTCTTGTCGCTTATGACGACCTTAATGGGAACAATATACCGGATTCATTCCCGAGGATGGAACCTATGGGAACATATCTGGGCGAATGGGGACCGTTTATATTCGTAGGTGGTGGTGGACGGTTCTCTGATAGTATAAATATATTTGTGATAAGGATTCCTGGAGTGGAGGAAACGCAGATTCCTGATAGGATAGAGTTTTATTGTTCGCCTAATCCGTTTAACGCTAATAGTAGGATTGTATACAATATAAACGGAACGGGTGAATTGGGTATATTTGATGTTTCCGGAAATATGATTTATGAATGCCCAGTTTTTGGTCGTGGTGAGGTTAAAGTAAACTTCATTAGAAAATCTGGTATGTATATCGCAAGGTTGAAGTATGCTGGCGGGATCAAAAGTATAAAGTTTTGCGTTATAAAATGAGAAACGATGACTTGATAAATATTTTATCAAACCTTGAGGAGAAAATTGGGGAACTTGAAAAACTACTTTCCAAGCGGGAAATTATATCTGATATAGAAAAATATAGAAAGCTTAATCGTGAATATAAACGTCTTAGCGAGCTTTTGAAGTTGCGAGAGAACTACAAAGAGGTGTTGCAGCAGATTGATGAGGACGAAAAAATCATAAATTCCTCTGACGATGAGTTAGCAAAATTAGCCAGTGATGAGTTAGCTGAACTCAGGAAAGAGGCAGAAACGCTTAAATCCAAGATACTTGCGTTACTTTCACCGCCTGACCCCAATTTTGGAAGGGCGGTAATAATGGAGATAAGAGCGGGAACGGGTGGCGAGGAAGCTGCTCTTTTCGCTGCTGACCTATTTAAAATGTATTCAAAATATGCGGAGAAAAAAGGGTGGGAGATTGAAGTTATAGATAAAAATGAAACTGACCTTGGAGGATATAAAGAAATAATATATATAGTTCGCGGAGATGATGCATATAGATTATTGCGTTTTGAATCGGGAGTACATAGAGTTCAAAGGATTCCAATAACCGAATCGGGTGGTCGAATACATACCTCGGCTGCGTCCGTGGCCGTTCTGCCGGAAATGTCGGTCGAAGAGATAGAGATAAATCCCGACGATATAAAAATTGATACTTTTAGAGCATCTGGTGCAGGTGGTCAACATGTGAATAAAGTTGAGACAGCTGTCAGGATAACACATATACCGACAGGGATTGTTGTGACATGCCAGGCAGAACGCTCTCAGCATAAAAATCGCTCGCTTGCCATGCGAATTCTGGCATCAAAACTTGCTGAATTAAAGAGGAAGGAAGTTGAGCAGGAGATTGATCAAAAGAGAAAACTTCAGATAGGGACGGGTGACCGTTCGGAGAAAATAAGAACATATAATTTTCCTCAAAATCGTATAACCGACCATCGAATAGGATATACTGCGTATAATCTTGATGCGGTTATGGAGGGCGAGCTGGACGAGCTTTTTGAAGCGCTTCAAGCAGCATGGGCGGAGAGGGTTTTGGAGAGTAAAGGAGGAAATTTATGATATATAAGAAATTAATTTTGTATTTGTTGTTTGTTATTTCTTTCGCTCAACCAAAAGTAGAAATATTATATCCGAAATCACTGGACACAGTTTTATTACATGCAACAATGATAGTTGAAGGGGGAGATACATCTTATTATGCAAATATAAAGTTTCTTTCCCAGCCTCTGAACCCACTCGTCGAAATAGGGAGAGTAAGGATAACTGATACATTAGCCGATTCAATATACAATTTACCATTAAGATTTGGGCTCATAACTGGGTCTATAATAGACACAATATTATTGTGCGATACAACGGATACACCGTATTTCTGCCCATGTAATCCTGTGATAAGCTTAAATAAAAACCCTATATATCATTATTATGTTTATTCTGGATATATTGATAGCCCACATCTGATTTATTCATTAACAGATTGTATTTGGGATACTGTTCTTTTATCCTGCGATACACTTATATTCCCATCCGACACATCGATTATCTGTGAATCGCTTAAAACATATGATGAACCGTATTGTGATTTAAGCACCAATGTTCATTTGGTCAATATATCATCAGGAATATGGGATTTATATTTTGGAGCTTATTATATGGATACATTTTTTCTTTTTCCGAGAGATGGCTATGGATGCTTGAATTTTGTTGTTTCACCATTCTGCAACGATAGTGGATTATGCTCAGAGCCTGTGATAGATAGTTCATTGTATCTTTTCCAGTGGTCGAGAGCACCGAGATACAAATTGGATTATTTCCCGTCAACTGACTCTATTCTCCGAGATGGGTTAACATCCAGAATATCTGTAGATATAGCATTGTTTGGAGAAAGCGCGTATAAATTTTATCTTGCTCTTGACTCCACTTCAGCCTGGTTCATAATCCGCTTCGAAACCATCACAGGCGACACATTCATCGACACAGTCCGCTACGGCGACCCCGGAACATTCTGGATAGTGCCACCAGGAAAACACATAGGCTGGCGAAGATTCGGCGTTATGACAATGCACACCGATATACCGTCAAGAGGCTACACAGGAGTGGTCGAGGTATGCCTTATGGATGTCACCAATGCGCCCGTGATAGCGTTCGGCGAGCCCACTCATCTTCACCCCGAGGGGGTAAGCTGCTA
>JAGGRZ010000132.1 GCA_021159335.1 bacterium | reverse complement strand
AAGCGAGAACAAAGCGAAGATTATCGCTGATGGTCTTAGTTTTATCGCTATAAAGGGATACACAGATTTTGTAAGTTACATAAAATTCTATCCGCAAATCGAGTGCACTCAATGTGGCAATATATTCACATATTACGATGAACCTTGCGAGAGACTTGCAGATGTAGGATTCATTCTCATGAAGTCAACGATATGCGATACCTGCCGATGCAAGAATATGGGATCAGGTACGAAATCGCCCGCGGAGCGAGTATTGGAGCTACTGGGTGAAATATTAGATATTTTGGAAGCGGAGCGAGGTGAATAGCCATGCAGGAACAGAGAGAAAAAGTGGTAGAGTTAGAAAGAGCAGAAGAGTTCGCAGATAAGATAGAGAAAGTGATGGAAATTCTGGAGATATTACGGAAGAATGCGTCAATAAGAATGGAAAAATATGAAACCGAAGAGAGTAGTAAAGGATACTGGACAGATGAAGAGTGTAGAGCATTCTGGGCAGGGGTATTCGATGCGTTGTGCATGACTATAAGACTTTTAAAACAAAAGGTAAAAACAAAAACGAACAGCTACGACTATGAAGAAACACCGATAAAATGCCAGGAGTGCGGCGCGCGTTGCTTTGGGCTAGTAAAAAACATCGCTCACAAGCGCAAAATAGTCTATTTCGTCTGTCCGGTGTGCGAGCAGGAGTTGCATTATGCACTGCTCGAACTAACAGGGCAAATAGAACATTAAAACAAAAATGAACAGCGCGAACAAAAACAATTCCGAATTTGTTGTTCTTAAAAAGGAAGACTTACAGTGCAACAAAACCCATCTTGAGAAAAAACTTGAAGAATGCAAGTTCCACGCACATAACCCGGCATTGCCACTCGACCAGCAACTGGAATTCAAAGAACGAGCAAACAACCTCAAGAAGGAGATACAAGGCATAGAGCAACTGCTCACGCTACCGCTCAATATGGTCATTTTCATCGAGAAAACGCTTATGTCACCTTTGGTAGAGTAAAAAACGAACCAAACGAAAAAATGAACTATATAGTGAAGAAAGGATTGAAATTTATGATGGTGAAAGAAGCGACCGAGGAGAAGTTAAACAGCCCAAAGAAAGTTTATGAGTTCATGCAGAGCGAAGCCAAGATAGACCGAGAGTGCCTGTGGGTACTGCATATGAACAGTAAGCTTAGGCTGATAGAAAAGGAGTTAGTGAGTATGGGTACGGTTGATGGCGCTCACGCGCATCCTCGTGAGATTTTCAAGAAGGCGATACTGAACAGCAGTTCAAGTATAATCGTCGTTCACAACCATCCAAGTGGGGACCCAGTACCAACAGAAGAAGACAAGAAGGTTGCGAAAAGATTAAAACAATCAGGCGAGATACTGGATATTCCAGTTA
>JAGGRZ010000131.1 GCA_021159335.1 bacterium | reverse complement strand
CTCTTTAAGCGCCTCGTGGGTGGATTCTTTTATGCCGTATTTGCGCATAAATTTCTCCACTCTACCGGCGGTGTCCATTATTTTCTGCTTGCCGGTGTAAAACGGGTGACATGCGGAACAAACTTCCACTCTTATTTCGGGCTTTGTGGAGCCGACATACCAAGTATTTCCGCAAGCGCAAGTTACTTTGGCAACATAGTATTTTGGATGAATTTTCTTTTTCATCTTTCACACCTCAAACTTTCGCACAAAGAATAGCGTTAATTACCTTTTTGTCAAGCCAAAAAACGCAATTTCGGAGAGGGAGGGATTCGAACCCTCGGTCCCGCTTTTGGCGGGACAACCGCTTAGCAGGCGGTTGCCTTAAGCCAGCTCGGCCACCTCTCCGAGCAATTTTAAGCTTATTTAGCCTTTGTGGCTTGTCAAGAAAATTTTGAGTTTTAACCACTGCTTTCGGTTTGGCGGGAAGATATTTTTTGGATATAAAGTAAGGTGAATGCGATTACTGGAAGAGATATGATGTAGGCTATCCAAATTCTGGCAAATGATTTGAAAATCGCGGTGCTCATATGGAAACAGCTTTTTATTAGGAAAAGATATGGGACCGAAAGAATAGCGCTTACCACAAAAGGAATTAACACTAATCTCGTGTATGTTATTCTGTTAAATACGATTGCCTCAATAAGGAAGGGCCACAAAGATGCAATAATTCCGAGCGATACTAAAAAGAAAAAGGCCCAAAAGCCGAGTTTGGAATTTGGGGATTGAAATGCCTGAAGTGCTGATATCAGCGCAGACAATAAAAGAGTAAATAAAATTATATTTATCAAAAATCTTTTCGTTTTAGTACTCATAGCCCGCAAGAAATGTACAAATGAATTTTGGGTATTACAACCTAAAATGTCGAATTTTCCGAAAATTTTGCTTGCTCATCTTGGTAAAATCTAATATTTAGTGAGTTTTAAGAGGAATAAGAAAAATGGACTAAAGGAGGCACGATGAGGAAGGGAGCCTTGATCATTGGATTAGGAATTTTGTTCGCTGTGTCGGCTACTATGGCGCAGGCTGAAGCTGTTGAGCAGACCGGTGGCTGGTTCCGATGGGACCCTGTAGCTCTCGCATTCTTTGGTGCCGGCATCGCTGCCGTGCTGGCTGGAATAGGCTCGTCAATAGGAATAGGAATAGTTGGTGGAATGGCTAACGGTGCTCTTCAGGAAAGGCCGGAGCTTTTTGGACGGCTCATACCTCTTGCGGCTATGCCCGGAACGCAGGGTATATATGGAATAGTTATAGCAGTATTGATACTTGGTAGAATAACGCCAGGTATGTCCATCGAGGCTGGGTGGCAGCTATTCTTCGCCGGAATCCCTACAGGACTCGCTGGATTGGTTTCTGGCATTTGGCAGGGGAAAGTGTGTGCTGGTGGTGTCGGCTTGGTCACGAAAGACCCCGCACAGTTCGGTAAGGCAATAATTCTTGGAGTTTTGGTGGAGTTCTATGCACTTTTAGGGCTTATCGCAAGCATTCTTATGGCAACAAGAGTGTCCTGAGCGGAGGGCAAAAATTGAGCATCGAGGGAATAATATCCAAAATAAAGCAGGACGCAGAGGCTACTGCACAGCAAATACTCGAAAAATATCGCCAGCAAGCAAAAAAGCTTCTCGATGAGTTTGAAGCGTATAAAGCTCAGAAACTTGCCGAAGCTGAGGAAAAAGCCAAAGTTGAACTTGAGCGAACGAAGCAGCGCCAGATTGACCATGCAAGGTCTGTCGCGGCGAAGAAAATACTTGCGAAGAAGCGCGAGTTGCTCGACAAATTATACCAGCTTGTAAGGAAGAAGATAGAGGAGCTTCCCAAAAATAAGTATAAAAAGCTTTTTGCCGAGCTTATAGCCAAGTTGGGCGTGGAGAGTGGCAAAATTCTTGTTTCCGTGGACGAAAAAGTTTTCGACAAGGAATTCGCGGACATGGTCGCAAAGGCAGTATCTGAAGCGGGTTCTGAAAATGCTAAATTCGAGGTCGAGAGGGTTGAGGGCAACTTTAGGGGATTGTATCTCGATTGCGGGAAAGTTCGTTATGACCTTACGGTCGATGCTATTATGGAGTCGCTTCGTGAGCGAACCGAATCAACCGTGGTGAAAAAGCTTTTCGTCGAGTAGCCTTTTAATTATAACCCAGCTTAAATGCCATGAAACCAACATTGATATTCAAAGGCGACGCACGATACACTTATGCGTCAGGCGTAGTTAGAGGGCTTGAGCTTTATCTTCTCGGGCGCGCTGATTATCAGAAATTATTGGACACGCCAAAAGAACAACTCTCTACTGTGCTTTCGGAGTTCGGGTATCAGGTAAGAGAGATGCGATTTGAGGAGGCTCTCAATAAAGCCACAAAGTCGCTTTTCGACCTTGTTGACAAACTTTCTTACCACAAGGAGTTGACCTCTATCTGGCGAACGAGAACAGACATGTCCAATCTTTCTGCTGTGCTTAAAGCAAGGTTTTTTGAGACTGTGCTTCCCGCTTTGCCGGATTATGGTTCCATACCTGTTGACGACATGGTAAGGCAGGTTAACGAATACTTTGAAAGCGGGCGTTGTGGACTTCCGCAGGTCATGATTGATGCGATAGAAACAGCCAGCGCTAAACTTAAAGAGCTCAACAAACCCGTTGCTATAGATTTTGCCGTTGATAAAGTTTTCGTAAACTACTTTCGCTCGATATTGCCCTCTGAAGAGTATTTTACGAGGTTTTGGGCGATTTATGCGGATTGGCTTAACACAAGAGCTTTCTTAAGAATTATTTTTGCGGGAATTCCCTTAAAGGATTTCTGGGAACTCTTTGTTCCAGATGGGGATTTGGGAGCTGACCTTTTCCGCTCCGCTGCGGAGGCTGAAAAAGAATCCATGCCTGCCCACTTTTCGAACACGGAGTATGGCAAGGTGCTTTCCGATGTGATTAAGGAGGCGCTCGGAGGAAATATGATGATGCTCGACACATTTTTTCGAGCGAAATTGTTGTCACTTTATAAATACACGAAGTACTGTGCCTATGGTCTTGAGCTTTTGTGGGCTTATCTTTGCACAAAACTTGAGGAAATATCCCTTATCCGAACTATAGTTCGCGCGAAACTTGCCGGAATGGAGCCTTCTAAAATAAAGGAGGTGGTAACTTTTGGAATGGAATAAGATAGCAGCTATCGGGGATTTTGAGACGGTATTCCCACTTAAAGCTATAGGCATTGAGGTTTTTCCCATAGAAAATTCGTCTGATGCTCCGCAGACGCTGCGCAAACTCGCCACATGTGGGGAATATGGGATAATATTCATAACCGAGAACATTCTTGAGCAGACGCGTGAGGTCGTTTCTGAATTCGCTGATAAGGATATCCCTGCAATAATAGTGGTGCCGAGCATTACTGGTTCCGAAGGTCTTGCGCTGTCCATAGTGAGGGAGACCATGAAGCGCGCCGCCGGACGCGACATAATGTCTGAGGAGTAAATTTTTCCCGGTTTTTTGCGGGGTAATAAATATTTTCACGCCCATGAGCTCAATCAGCAAAGACGAATTTTACATGCGGGAGGCGTTGTTTGAGGCTAAGAAAGCTCTCGCATTGGGGGAAGTGCCCATAGGTTGCGTGGTGGTTCTTAATGATAGGATAATAGGGAGGGGGCACAATGTTCGGGAATCGGAAGGTGATCCCACGGCACATGCAGAAATGGTTGCTTTACGCTGTGCCGCTAAGTCCATCGGTGATTGGCGACTCGATGGTGCCACGATTTATGTTACCATGGAGCCGTGTATAATGTGTACGGCTGCGATAATTATGGCAAGGGTCGAAAGGATAGTTTACGCTACGAAAAACGATAAATTCGGTGCATGCGGAACAGTGTGGAATCTTCCGGATGACCCTGCATTCGGAAACCATCCTGTGGTTAAAGGTGGCGTTCTCGAGAATGAGGCAAAAGAAATACTTGATATTTTTTTTCGAAAACTAAGAGGTGAGGACTGAGTGGTTTAAGGGTATAAGGTCATGTAAAGTTTTGCTATTTTGTCCCCCCAGATCATTACAATCAACGCAGCTGTAACGAGGAACGGAGCGTAGGGAATAGCAGATGAAGCCATTTTCTGACCGAGGACGGTTTTTCTAAGGATTATCGTTATAGTCCCTCCAACAAGACCTATTACCGCCGATATTACTATCACCTCAAGCACCCCCAGTATTCCCACGAGTGCGCCTATGCCGCCAACCAGTATTATGTCCCCCTCACCAAGCGCATCCTTGCCGAAGGCTTTCTTGCCCATTACCGCAAGAATCCAGAATATGGAGGAGGCTATTATTGCTGCGATAAGTTTCTCCACTACCTCGCCCCATTCGCCCACGACTGCCGAAACGGTGAATCCAAGAATGAAAAGGGCGATGGATAGCTCGTCGGGTATTTTCCAGTGCGTGATGTCGATAATAGTTATAGCAACGAATATCGGAGCTACGACGAAGAATGTTATCATTTTTATCGGTTCACTTTTGTAAAATTCGAAAATCAAAAAATAGGATACCCCAAGAAGAAGTTCCACCAGCGGATATCTTATAGATATCGGTTCGCCGCAATTTCTGCACTTACCGCCAAGAATTATGTAGCTTATTATGGGGATATTATCGTAAAATTTTATTTTTGCACCACACTTTGGGCAATGCGATGGCGGCTTTATTATAGATTCTCGGCGCGGGAGTCTATGTATGAGGACATTTGCGAAACTTCCCACGCAGGCACCAATGGCAAACACGAAAATGTCCCAGAAAATGTCTATGTGAGCTTGCATTGGGATGTCTCGTTATGTCTGTGTTCTAATCTATGACTTCGAATTCGATTATTTCTTTCGGCAAAAATTCCTTTACCCTTTTGCTCAGATAACTTACCACCTCCTCCTCAGTGGTAAACTGCATTACCTCCTCGGCTATGACTCGTGCCTCTGAGTAGGGGAAATGGTTTATTATTGTTTTGACAAGAGGAACTCTTGCTGGCACGACTGAGAACTCATCCAACCCCATCCCTAAAAGGAGTGGGACTGCAAGAACATAACCCGCGAACTCGCCGCAAAGACCTGCCCATCTGCCCTCAAGATGAGCGGAATCTATTGTCATCTTTATCAACTTAAGCACTGCTGGTTGATAGCTCTGATAGATGTGAGCAACCCTCGGGTTACCACGGTCGGCGGCGAGAGTGTATTGGATAAGGTCGTTGGTTCCTATGGACATGAAATCACACATCTCAGCGAGTTTTCGTGATAATATCGCCGCTGATGGCACCTCAACCATTATGCCTACCTCTATTTTTTCGTTGAATTTTTCGCCTCGCTCCCTCAGGATGTCCTTGCATTCCTCGACGAGCTCTCTTGCGCGCTTGAGTTCTTCAGGAAGTGAAATCATCGGAAACATTATTTTAAGATTGCCGAAATTTGAGGCTCTTAATATTGCGCAAATCTGCGTCTTCAGGATTTCGGGATACTCGAGTCCTATTCGTATCGCTCGCCACCCAAGAAATGGGTTGGGCTCGTAGTGATGATGTGTTAGAATTCCTGCAAATTTATCGCCTCCCACATCGAATGTTCGTATTATTGCTGAATCTGGCCTTATCTGGCTGGCTATATTCTTGTAGACCTCGAATTGCTCGTCCTCTGAGGGGAGTTTGTCGCTTTTCATGTAGAGAAGTTCGGTTCTGAAAAGTCCGATTCCATCGGCGCCGAAGTGCTTTGCCATTGGAACTTCCTCGGGCAGTTCCATGTTTGCGCCAACGCTAACTTTATGCCCATCAGGGGTAACAGCCTTTTTGGGTATGTATTTTTCTATAAGCTTTCTTCGCTTGATATAGATCGACTTAAGCTTGTTGTAGCTTTTCTCGGTTTCTTCGTCGGGGTTTACTATCACGATGCCTTTCATGGAGTTTACTATCACTTCTTCGCCGCGTTTTATTTCTTCGGTGGCGTTTTCCACCCCAAGGACTGCGGGCAGGTTCATCGTTCGGCTCATTATGGCTATGTGTGATGTGAATCCGCCGATTTCTGTAACCAGACCAACATATTTGCTGCCGAAAAGCTGTGCTGTTTCAGATGGAGCAAGATGGCTTATAATCAGAATGGATTCCTCTTCAGGCATCGGTATGGTTTGTCCCTTAAGTCCCAGAAGGTTCGATATGATTCTGCCTCTTATGTCGTTAAGGTCGTGGACTCTGTCCTGGAATGTCGGGTCTTTTGACTCGCCCAGCGACTCTATCGCTCCCTGAATCACTGTGTCGAGAGCATGTTCGGCATTTACCCGCTTAAGCTTTATCAGTTTTTCCGTCTCGTCAACAAGGAATGGGTCTGAAAGAAGCATAAGCTGAGCATCGATAACGCCGGCGGCTTCCTCGCCCATTGTTTTGGCTACAGTAGCTCGGATTTTCAAAAGCTGTTCCCGCGATATGAAAAGCGATTCCCTGAATCTGGCTATTTCCTGCTCAATCTTTTCGGGCTCAAGAGTTATTACTGGTATTGCTGCCTCGCCACGGTGGACTATAACGGCTTTCGCCATTGCGATGCCGCTTCCTGTGCCTATACCTCTGTATTCACGGTTTTTGTTGTTGTGCTCTTCCGCAATCATTCCCGAAACTTCGATATTGAGCTTAAATTTATCTTGCCAACACTATGCTCCCTTTACATACGACCTCTCCACCCTTTGTTATCACATAAAGATATATTCCCTGCGGCAACGGATTGCCGTATGTGTCTTTTCCGTCCCAGCAGAGGCGATTAAGCGTTATGCATGAAAGCCTTCCGCTGTTATCGTCAGAGAGGGTGTAGACTGGTATTCCATGAATGTCAAATATCACGAGGTCAAAGTTTTCTACTGGCTCGGCGAACATGTTTGGATATGAAAAGTAGATAATGTCGTTTTTCCCATCCGCATTTGGCGTGAATGGATTCGGAAGCGCGGAGCATCCGTAAATAGGCACCACCCAGAACCAGAATGTGGTATCACCACAGTTCGCAGCACATACATCCGGATTATCGCACGAGGATACATTAACGAATACTGTCTCACCAGGTGCGTATTCAATCCCCAGCGCTTGTGGGTCGAATGTTATCGTTAGGTTCAGTGAGTCCTCAATCTCTATCGCGAAATCCTGTAGTTCACCGTTCACTCGAAGCTCGATTGAGGTCGTATCTATTCCCGCCATGTTGTCGTTTATATGGACCACAATCCTTTCTGTTCTACTTCCTACTATCGTCCCGTTCTCAGGTGTAAGCATAGCGAAAGATGGAGGCGAATGGTCTATGAAAAATTGCCAGCATTGCGTTGTGTCTATATTGTTCCCAAGGCTGTCTATCGCTTTCGTGAGACATACGACCACCGTTTCGGCATTAATCGTGAGCGGAAGCGTTAACACGGTATCCCCGCGAACGATAAGGTTGCCGGCTGCTACTGAGAGCAGACTGTCGTTTACAGTTATCGCAACGCTGTCCCACATGACGCCATCGATGTCATTTATAACTATCCCGATGGTCTCACTATCGCATGAAATTATCGCATCAGGCGATGGTTTAACCATCAATCCAGTTGGACCGCCCACAGCTATGCAGAAAGTGAGCGTGTCGGAAGCTATGTTAGGCTCGCAATAGCCTGGGGTTGGCGAATCGCCAGCTCGTATTAGTGCCTGCACACATTCTCCGCCAGTAAACCTCAGCCCCACACTTTCTGTAGCGAATGTAACCACGGTGTCAATTATTCTGAACCCGGGCGATGATATATTGTAACTTACGCCGTTTATCACGATTTCCACCAAGGAGTCGTTGACCCCTGAGATGCTGTCGAAAACGAAAAATGTTATGGTGGGTGAGCTTGTTCTTATGGTTTCGTTGTTGGTTGGGCTGAAGCCCCAAATAATGGGTGGAGTAAGGTCGATAAGGAACCTAATGCACGATGTATCATCGAGCGCGTTCCCCAATGTATCAGTGAGCTCGACAACGCAAACGGTTGTTGTTTCCCCATTTGAAAGTGGTGGTGCTGGATGAACAACGAGCGTGCTTTCAACAGAGTTCCAGATTAGTTCGCTGTCCACACCATAGTGAAGGGTCTGTCGCGCGCGAAGGTTGCTCTCGATGGTGACTACTATCGTGCTTTCTTCTATTCCTTCTCCTTGTGGGTCGTAAATTTTGAATACAATGGACTCCGCAGGACACGCCGATATAACGAATGTGTCGGGTCTAATGGGGATTGCTACCGGCGGGCTCGGAGCGAAGTAAAGTCTGTAGCAATAGCTCATAACATTTGGCGGACATATGTCGGGGGAATCAATGGCACGGATGCAAACCCTTATGGAATCCCCACCAAGCCAGTATTTGCCAGCTTCTTCGGTGTTTATGCAAAGTGTTCCTGCACTCCAGTGGAAACCCGGGTCGCCAGGGCGAAATTCAACGGTATCAACGGTGACGAGGAAACTTTCCGGCTGAATGCCAGAGAGGAAATCATATATGCCGATGCATAAGGTCGGCGAGGGTTCCTCAATCGTGTCGTAGGGTTCAGGATTGAGCCACAATATTACTGGCGGAGTCAGGTCCATCCAGAAAACTGCCGTGTCAGTTCTTTCAAGCGGATTAGTTATGGAATCGGCAGCGGATATTACATATGCGCAAATAGTGTCGCCATCATTAAAGTCGCTTGGTGGTATAAACCACCAGCTTACGGAATCGTGGTCAATGAATATCGAATGCACAGCTGGTGAAGCGAGGCTGAATGTGTCGCAAACCGTGCAATTGTTTACGCACACAACGAATCGGATTGAGTCTGCTATGACACCATCATCGTCAATCACTACGAAAGCTATGCTTTCAGCGGGGCAGGATACCCAGACATTACTTGGGTGCCTAACATGAGCTTCAGGCCCTGAGCCCACGATAAATATGGTGCAGCAGGTGTCAGTAACATTGGGTTCGCAGACATCCGCACAGTCAACGAGGTGCCAGCAAACACGAACCGAATCGCCGTTGCGAAATCTTATGCCGCTCGCACTGCAGTCCGCTATAAGACGACCACCCGCATAGTGTATTCCACCGCTGGCGTATGATATTTCTATGGTATCGTTTAATGTGACTTTTGTGCTTTCAATCTGGACGCCGCAGCCGTCATCACGGGCAAATATGCTTAATTCAGGGGATATGAAGGGTATGGATTCTCCACATGCGGGGGCAAAATCAAGAACAATAGGTGGAATCCTGTCCATCTCGAATCCCCATCTAATGGGCATGGGAAGTCTATTGCCCACATTGTCAGTAACATAAAACGAAATCGTTATCCGTCCCAAGTCAATAAATGGTCTTGGTGGAGTGAATATGAGAGTATCGCCGGTGAATCTGAGGTTGGGGGCACCCCAGCGGATGGTATCATAACCGGTAACCACAAGAATTATGCTCGATGTATCTATTCCAGCTATGGTATCGAAAACAACTATCACGACGGAATCAGTGTCGCATGAGTTCCAGACATCGGGTGGTGGGTTGAGAGGTATGGCTGTGGGCGGTTCGCAGTCTATGTAGACCGTCCATGATGTGTCTAAAGTATTTCTTCCGCAATAGCGTGAATAGTCCGATGTGCGGAAACGGACTCTTATGGTGTCGCACGGATGAAAGTCCACGCAGAAAGTGTCTATCTCGAATGTATATAGTCCTCCTGGACCGGGGATTATTCTGAGACACAGGTCGCCTGCATTAAATATCCATGGACCTACCTGAACGGATGTTGTGCGCCAGTTAACTCCTGAAACCGAATCGATAACCTCGAAATGGAATAAAGGCTTTCTTGTTCCGAGCACAGAGTCAGCAGCGGGGGAAGCGTTTACGAGCACAGGTTTACTTTGGTCGGCGAAAAATGTCCAGCATAGCGAGTCTCCTACCAGCGGGTTGCCCCATACATCGCGCACAGAGCGCAAGCACGCACGAATTGTGTCACCATCGCTAAAGACAGCTGGTGCAAATACCAGTCGTGGCGGATGCCAGCTAAGATAGGGTGAGAAAATAGTGTATCTTACGCCATTAAGCTCGAAAACGATTGTGCTCTCTGCTATAGAACCGCGCCCTGTTATCTGAACCACTATGCTTTCGGCAGTGCAGTTAGTCCATGTATTTTCCAATGGATGAATCACTCTTGCCACAGGTCCGCTGCATGGTGAGGTGTAGAATATGGGTTCGTCTGTCCCCCAGGCGTATATGGTGGTCTCTGCATACATGACGAATGTGTCGATGTCAACAACGCCACTGGAGCAGTGCGGGATGTGGGTGATGCAGAGATTGTGAGCAACCACCGTCCATCGGTAGGTGTCCTCGCAGGCGGTAACGAATCGATACAATGTGTCGGTGTAGTTTCTTTCCACCGTATCGCCATTTATTATTATATCGAAGAACACGGGATGTGTTGGGAATCCATTGACGCGCCACGAAAGCATGGTCGTTCCAGCTAAAACGGTAAGTTCTGATGATGGATAAATAAGCTCAACTGACTCTATGGGTCTGAAGTCGCAGTTAATGGGGACTACCACGGACGAAGTGCAGCCCATGCCATCATTAACGACGAAAAGGTAGCTTGTCGTTGATTCAGCAACGACGACTGGGTTGCGGTCCGTTGATATGAGGTTGCTGTCGGCGTCGAACCAGCGAAATTCCACCGGCGGCCTTGCTCCCGAGTATACTACTGCGTCACCAAGGTTTATCGAAAGCCCAGGGCAGGCATTTATTCCTCCGCAAACTGCGGCGCTTAAGGCACAATGCCCCACCACCACAAAAAAGCAGCTGTCAAGTTCGTTGGGCGGGCAATAGAGCGCCTTGTCTTTAATCTTTACGCAGACTCTCAAGCTTTCGCCCGATGTAAGCCTTAAACTCGATATGTCCACAGTCATCGTATCGCCGCTTACTGATATTGCGGAATGCCTGTAGGTAATGTGCCCGCCTGAGTAATCTATGGAGATTTCAGCGGTGCTGGTGTCGACGCCCGAGAAGGAATCGACAACTATAATTGAGAGTTCCCTTTCAATGCGCGATATGATTGGATATGGTATTACTCCCGTTATAAGGGGTGGACTAAGGTCCACGCCAAATATGAAGCATACGGGTAGGTCTATTGCATTGCCATGGCGGTCAGCGACCGAATCGAGACATACCCGAACTGTCTCCCCGTCAGAAAATGGCGTAGGCGGCGTGAAGGTAAGGGTATCGTTAACGAATCTTAGCCTTATGCCATCAACGGAGTATATCGTCGAATTCACTCTAAGCCGTATCGATGATGTGTCGATGCCGTCAGAGTCGCTTATAGCAATTATTATCTGCTTCGCAGCGCAGGAGGTCCATTCGCTGTCCTTTGGCTCTACTATTTCTACTATCGGTGCGCCGCACGGTTTTATCCTGAAGTGTCCGACAGTCGATGCAGTGGAACCGCATTCGTTAATAGCTATTATCTGCCAGTCGTATGCGTTGTTGCAATATGGACTTGGTAGCCAGAATACAGTCGTGTCCAGAGTTGCGAGCGTTTCACCATTTACTATGACGATGAAGGAATCAGCATGCGAGGGTCTGAGCCATTCGAGATAAGCCATTGATATGTCGATTGATTCGCTTTCCGCAGGATGGATTAGTATGGGTTCATCAGGGAGAGGTAGCATACTTACAAATACACTGTCCTCCGCCATGCATAAGTTGCTGTCAACTACCGTGCATATGAACCAGCCTGAATCATGCAGCTCCACACGAAGTGTTTCGCCAAAACCTATGGGCGTTGGTGTCCCAGATTTGTTCCAGCTTATGTTTAAAGGAGGGATTCCGCCCGAAACGAGGGCTACAAGCATTAAAGTGTCTCCCTCGCAAACCACTGTGTCGCCGCTTATCGCAACGCTTATGGTGTCAACGATTATGGTAACGCTGTCCGTATCGGTGCAGCCATAATAGTCAACTACGGTTACCATGTATGTCGATGTTGTCTCAGGCATCGCTAATGTGAACGCTGAGTGCGGCGCAGTAAGACCAGTAGCGGGTGTCCATTCCACTGAATATGGAGGCATGCCGTAGTAAACGACGGCTGTAAGAGGTATTATGTCGTCCTTACATATGGTTGCATCATGATACGCTTCAACATTAGGACGGCTGAGATATGGTATCGCGACACATCGAGTAAGCATAAATGGTCCCACAGGGTTGCTTGAGGAACTTATGAGGAATTTATCTATGTAGAAGCCATTTGATGTGCTGGGTGCGGTGCTGTAATCTCCTGAGCCGAATCGGAATCTTATCCTTATAGTGTCCTCAGGGCTCACGAGACCCATTCCTATAAGGTCGCCGCTTTTTACATATGTCCAATAGGGTTGGTCTTTGCAGTAAGCCAGCTTAAGCTCAAGAGGGTTGTCAATATCACTTTTTATGTAGCCTGTATATGTTGGATTAAGCAACCCCGTGGCGTAAAGGTCGAGTTGCATCCAGTCACCGCCATTTACGCTTATTTCAACTATCGCACCGTCAATTCCTTCTATCGCCGACATGTAGTTCCTGAGGTCAGCCCAATAATAAAAGCTTATGTAACATTCGGTGAATCCTGTGAGAGGTATCGGCTCAGATGTTAGAGTCCATTCATCGCCCTCAGGATATGTTCCACCGGATGCCGGGATACCCGCGAATCCGCTGCCCGAAGGTGGCGTGCCAGCACGAGTTATTATCGAGGTATTGGTATAGTCGAAGATACCTCTATCACTCGGCGTGAAAAGCCCCGAGTCGGGATTTTCGAAGTCATCGAGAATGTTTTTCGCGCTATCTGACGATGTAAGTTTTATGTTAATGCATCTATAGCCATATAAGGTATCGTCAAAAGCTATTTGCCATGTATATGAGGCGGAATCGAGTGAGTGCATTGTTCCAAAGCGGACTGTATCGTTTCCTGCGGCAAGCGTCATGCCCGATGGTGGCATAACTATAGCCATAACATCCTCAACATCGGTGCCGCCAATGTTTATAACCTTGAGGGTTAGGTCGAACGGGTTCGGCTGGATACGACAATCGCGGACATTAAGCCTTTCCGGTGCGTCGAGTTGCCATCGGAGTTCACCGTGCTGTGGACCTGAACTTATGTAAAAGTCATCTATAAACCATCCGCGGAAACCATTATAAAACCTGTCTTTCGTGTCAAAGCGAAATTGAACTTTTATGTTGTGTCCCGCATAAGGTGTTAGGTCATACGACCAGAAAACCCAGCGCCCGTATTCCAGATAGCCACCCGATGAATACGACTGGTCTCTCTGCCATGATGAAAGCCTCGTGAATGGCGGATTAAGCGTGTCGAGCACTATCCAGCTTCCACCCCCATCGGTTGAGATGAGAACCTCCATAAGGTCATACTTGTATATGTCGATGCACTCTACTTCCCACCATGTCCAGAAAGACATGTAAATTCTGCTCAACCCTGCTGTGTTGAATGTGGGCGATTCCAACCCAGCCCTCATCCAGCAAAGAGACCTTCCGCCGTCGTTTAAAGCTCCTGTATATGTGTATTCATCACCGATGAATGTCCCATTGCTTATGGAACCACACCACCATGCGTGCGTTCCGCTGTGGGCATGAGGTAAAAAAGCCGCAGTTCTGTGATCGATAGCCCATTCTGGCAGCGTTACTCTTTCGTGATAAAGCGAATCGTGAACTTGTATAGTGTGAGGATTGGTTATAAGTTGCCATTGTATGTCCGAGCAGTAAGAGTATGGCGGCGATTCCAAGCAAAGAGGACTGTGCATGTGCCAGTGCGTCCAGCCTGCAGTGGTAGTTTCGAAGTCGTTAAAGTATGGAACGCTCACAAGCGTGGATGTTTCAGTCCCAAAGGAAACCCCAAAAAGGACAAGCATAAAAAATGCAAAATGTATTATCCTAAGCCTCATTTCCCTCCAATCTATTACCGATAGATCGACTATTTTTCAACTTGTTTCACAACATCGATAATGGTGCCGTCGCGATACTCTATGAGCGCCACTATCCTATCGGTGGTTTTGGGTGGTGCAGGCTCGCCACCCACCTTTTTCATGACATCCGCGTATATTTCCTCAATAGGTCGAATGGGAAGCTTTGAGTGCTCAAAGTGTTTGATAAGGTCTTTTCTGCGAGGATTTATTGCTATCCCGAGTTCTGTGACGATCACATCGATGGTTTCACCGGGTGTAGTTACCGTGGTGACCCGCTTTCTTACGACCGGTATGCGTTTCCTGTAGGATGGTATTACTATCATCGCGAGTTTCGCTCCCGCAGCGACATCGGTGTGCCCGCCTATACCGTGCAGAAGAAGTCCATCGCTGTGTGTGTTGACATTAACATTGAAATCAAGGTCAACCTCCGTGGCTCCCAGAAATCCTATGTCCTGCTTGTTGACGAGGCATCCTTTCGAATGAATGTTTGCGTACATGGTCATGGGCGTTTCCTGATGCCAAAGGTCGTCGCGGAATGATTTTATCGCTATGGGGTCGAATACCTGACCGTCGAGAAGCTTTCTCACGAGACCTCGTTTGAAAAGGTCCACAGCGAACTTTGTTATACCGCCGTTTATGAAGGATGCTCTTATCCCATCTTGCTCCATGAATTCACCGAGAAACTTGGTTACCGCAAGAGATATTCCACCAGCACCAGTTTGAAACGACAAGCCCTCGCGCCAATATGGTGATTCTCTTATGAATTGAGCTGCCAGCTTTGCTATGTAAAGTCTCGTTGGCGAGCGGGTTATTCTTAGGGTTCCGGAGACTATCCCTTCCGGGTCACCTATGCGGTCTACCTCGACGACGAGGTCGACATGGGTTGACGGTATCGATATAGGAAGACACGGGTACTCGACGAGGTTGTCGGTTATGACCACCACCTTGTCCGCATACATGGCATCTGCGTACGAATAAGCCAGCGGTCCGCATGCCGATGGACCGTAAACGCCGTTGGCATTGCCGTAGTCGTCTGCGCAGGGTGCTCCGATGAATGCAACATCGATGTGAAGGTCACCGTCTTCGATAGCACGAACGCGTCCCCCGTGAGTTCTCAGTATCGCGGTGGTGGGAAGTCCTCCATAGGATACATATTCGCCTACGGGGCCATTCATTGAACCCTGTATGTTTTTAACGACGCCCTTTTTTATAAAATCAATAACTGGCTTGTGTATGGGGAATAGCGCCGTTGGTGCTAATGTTAGGTCGCGGATACCAAGTCTGTCGCACGCCTCGAGAACCATGTTAACCACATAGTCACCATTTCTCAGGTGATGATGAAATGATATGGTCATTCCACTTCTGAGTCCTGAGCGTTTGATGGCTTCCTCGAGGTTTTTGCAGAGCTTGCTTTCGCCCGTAAGCCATTCTGGGTGAGACTTGGGTATGGGGGGCGCATGTTTCCTTCTCCCCATTTTGGATATAGGGTCTGCGAATGCCCCCTGAAATGGTATTAGTTCCCTGCCGTCTATCTCTTTGGGTATAAGCCGTCCTACTGCGTTCTCGACGAATTCCATACTACCTCCATTTTAGTTCAAAAATATTTATTTATTGTGATAGAGCAAGGAAATTGGTTTCCAGAACGGATGTCCCGTGAGGAAATGTTCCTCTGTCATTTAAGATGCATTGATTTTTACTTTTCCCTGGCAAGTTTTGCTGCCTGCTTCACAAGATGTGCTGCAATAACATTGCGCTGAATCTGATTAGTTCCCTCGTATATTTGCGTTATTTTCGCATCACGCATCATTTTTTCCACCGGGTATTCTCTCATATATCCGTAGCCGCCGAAAAGCTGCACTGCATCAGTCGTGACCCGCATGGCAACATCCGATGCGAAAAGTTTGGCCATTGCAGAAAGATGTCCAATATTTTTGGTCTCGCCCTTATCAATAATGTCAGCGACCTCATAAATTAACGCTCGCGCAGCCTCTATTTGTGTTGCCATATCGGCAAGCATCCACTGTATCCCCTGGAAAGATATTATGTTTTTCCCGAATTGGTGCCTTTGGTATGTGTATTTTAACGCCTCCTCCAGGGCGCCTTCAGCTATGCCGAGTGCCTGCGCAGCAACCCCGGGTCGCGAAACATCGAATGTTTTCATAGCTATTATAAATCCCATACCTTCCCTGCCGAGAAGGTTTTCAACGGGGACCTTGGCGTCGTTGAATATTAGTTCTCTCGTCGCGCTCGCGCGAATACCCATTTTGTCCTCTTTCTTGCCAAATTCAAAGCCGGGTGTTCCTTTCTCTACTATGAATGCTGAAGCTCCTCTGGCGCCTTTTTCGGGGTTGGTCAATGCTATTACTGTGTAAATATCAGCTTCGCCGCCGTTGGTGATGAAAATTTTATTTCCATTAAGAATGTAGTAGTCGCCGTCTCTTTTCGCGGTGGTTCGCACAGCGCCAGCATCGGAGCCAGCTTCAGGCTCGGTAAGCGCGAAGGCAGCAAGTTTCTCGCCACTCGCTATTTGCGGAAGATATTTTTTCTTTTGCTCCTCGTTGCCAAAAAGCAGGATAGGGAATGCTCCAAGACCGCTTCCTGCGAACGCCAGCGCTATACCACCACAGGCTTTGGAAAGCTCCTCAGTTACTATGCACATGTTGGTTATGCCGAGCCCTTCTTCGACCATGCCATCGTATTCCACAGGGATGAAAACTCTGAAAAGGTCCGTTTGCGCGAGCTCTTTAACTATGTCCCATGGGAAGATAGCTTCTTCGTCGTATTTTTGCCTTACTGGTTTTATTTTCTCTTCCGCTATCCTTTGGGCAAGCTCTTTTATCATTAGCTGTTCCTCGGTGAAACGATGATGCATACTTCCTCCTTTCTGGTCTGGACATTAAGCTAAAGCGTTTGGTCTGATAATCAAAGATATTTTGAGCGAATTTAGTAAAGCAAATACTTTTGCAGTTTTGCTTGGTATTCGCGTGCGTTCCTGTCAATAAAGTCTTTTATTTCATCAATTTTCGGGCCTCCCTCAATCATCCTGCGTATTTCGGGGGTTCCACAGAGTATATCGAAAGGAAGCTTTTCTATCTCGAATTCATAAGGTGGGTTTATGAATTTGAATTTTTCGGGGTAGAGCTCGTGAATTGTTTTTATTATCGTGATGGCGGTGAGCACGGGGCGAAATACCTTTCTATCGGTAACGAACATCATTGCACCATCGCAGGTTTGCCCAGCGTATTTGCTGAACATTGGGGTGAATCGCCACGGAAGAAATTTTACACCGGGAAGTTTCAGTTCGTTAAGTTTTTCGCAGAGCTCGAACGATTTAATCCATGGTGCACCGAATATCTCGAAAGGTTTCGTTGTCCCCCTGCCTTCAGAAATGTTGGTGCCCTCAAACAAACACATGCCGGGATATACGATAGCAGCGGAAAGCGACGGCATATTCGGCGATGGTGGGACCCATGAAAGTCCCGTATCATCAAACCACATGTCACGCTTCCAGCCATCCAGCAATATTACTTCGAGTTTGGCTTGGGGAATGTATTCTCTCGCAATGTAAGAGAGGATTTCACCTATTGTCATTCCGTGTCTTATCGGAAGTGGATAAAGCCCGACGAACGACAGGTATGAATCTTCCTGCACGGGTCCCTCGACGATTCCTGAGATGGGGTTGGGTCTGTCGAGCACCCAAATTTCAACGCCAGCCTGCGCAGCCTGTTTCATCATTAGTGCGGCGCTCCAAACGAATGTGTAATATCGAGCGCCAACATCTTGAAGGTCGATTATGACGATATCAAGTCCCAAAAGCATTTCTTTTTTTGGCATTAATGAGTCGGCGGTGTCACCATACATGGATATTATCGGGATGCCGTATTTAGGATGCGTTGAGTTTTTTATAGCAATTCTGTCCTGCGCTGCACCAAAAAAGCCGTGTTCCGGGGCAAAAATTTTTATGAGCTTAGCGCGACTTCCAGCTAAGATGTCCGCAATATTAGTCAGGTTCTCATCAACGGAAGCTTGATTGCAAAGAACGGCTACTTTCGCATTAGAAAGCTCGCTTAAGAGTTCAACCCTTAGTTTTGAGAGTCCAAGTCTAAACTTCATCGCTTGTCTCCAAGGCCATTATGTCCCGTATTCCCCGAAAGTTCTGTTTCCAGTCGAGGCCATAGCCAAAAACGAACACATTCGGGACCTCAAAGCCTACATATTTTATTTTTAAATCGTGTTTTCTTCGAGCTTTTTTCGAAAGGAGCGTAACCACTTCAATCCGTTTTGCGTTTCGTTTTTTCAGGAATTCGTAAAGCGCTTTTATGGTTCCGCCTGTGTCCACTATGTCCTCAACTATAACCACGGTTCTCCCGCTTATGTCGATGTCGTGGCACGGTTTTAACGAAACATTTTTTACAGGTTCTGTTGCGTCGGCGTAGCTTGACGCCGATATGAAAGCTATCTCATAAGGAAAGTTAAGTTCTTTTAAAAAG
>JAGGRZ010000130.1 GCA_021159335.1 bacterium | reverse complement strand
AAACCTTTTAACCTTCCGAAAAGTGACATTGGTGAGCTTGCTATGGCGCTCGTTGATGCAGCGACTATAGTTATCGCCACGCCGATGGTTCTTGCTGGTGCGCACGCCACGCCGATGGTTCTTGCTGGTGCGCATCCCGCTGCCGTTTACGCAGCATTCCTCGCGAACGCGCTAAGACCAAAAGTAAAGTTCGTCTCCATGATCGGTTCTTTCGGGTGGGGAGGAATGTTCGTCGAGCAGATAAAGGGATTAATAAAGAATCTTAATGCTGAGCTAATAGAGCCTGTGATAGTTAAGGGTTATCCAAAGGAGGACGACTTCAAAGCACTCGAGAGGCTGGCGGACGAGATAGTCGAGAAACACAAATCAATAAACGCTGTTTAGGTTCAGGAGGCTTGTCATGTTACTGACGGAAAAGTGGCATTGTAGCGCGTGCGGATACATCCACATAAACAGCGAAAATATGTACCATTAACAAAAAACGAGGAGGTGTAAGATGGCAGAGGTGAAAGGCATACCACTCCTTGGGGAAAAGTTCCCCGAACTTGAGGTTCAAACGACTCACGGTAAGATGAAACTCCCCGATGCGTTCAAGGGGAAATGGTTCGTTCTGTTCAGTCATCCGGCAGATTTCACGCCGGTTTGCACTACTGAGTTCGTCGCGTTCCAGAGGCGATACGACGAGTTCCAGAAACTTGGGTGTGAGCTCATAGGGCTGTCCATCGACCAGGTGTTCTCGCACATCAAATGGGTTGAATGGATCAAAGACAAACTCAATGTGGAAATTAAATTCCCGATTATTGCGGACGATGTGGGCAATGTTTCGACGCAACTCGGACTTATTCATCCTGCCAAGGGGACCAATACCGTTCGCGCGGTCTTTATCGTTGACCCGAAAGGTACGGTAAGGGCCATAATATATTATCCTCAGGAGCTCGGGCGCAATATGGACGAGATTCTTCGCGCTGTCAAGGCTCTGCAGATTTCGGATAAGGAGGGTGTCGCGATGCCCGCCAACTGGCCGGAGAATGAACTCGTTGGCGATGAAGTGATAATACCGCCCGCATCCGACGAGGAGACAGCTAAAAAACGCCTTAAAGAATACGAATGCTTTGATTGGTGGTTCTGTCACAAGAAACTTTAAAGTAGATGGAAAGGGGTGATAAAAATGGGGAGCAAGGGAAGAGAGATAGTAGGACCCAAGGTTGACGAGCTTATTGAGCTTCTCAACAAGGCTCTCGCTGACGAGTGGCTTGCCTATTATCAGTATTGGATTGGCGCGAAGGTGGTGGTGGGTCCAATGAAGGGTGAGGTTATGACGGAACTTACCGAGCACGCTGCTGATGAACTTCGGCATGCGGATATGCTCGTCGCAAGAATTATCCAGCTCGGCGGAACACCTATACTCGACCCCGACGACTGGAAAAAACTAACGAATTGCGGTTACGATGCGCCATCTGACCCATCCGTGCGCAAGATCCTTGAGCAGAACATAAAGGGCGAGCAGTGCGCTATAACCGCATATAACGAATTATTGAAGTTTACGGAAAATCTCGATCCTGTGACTTACGAGATGGTGGTTCAAATACTAAGAGACGAGGTGGAGCACGAAGACGACCTTCAAAGCCTTGTTGAGGACCTTGAGAACATGAAATTCCTGAAATAGGAGCGAATATGAAAAAGATGCCCGGTGTGTGGGGTAACATCCGATAGGTTCGAAAAATTTTAGGAGGTGCGCGATGACCAAGAGAATGCAGGTATACAAATGTGAAGTTTGTGGCAATATCGTTCTCGTGCTTCATGAGGGAGTTGGTGAACTCGTTTGTTGTGGACAGCCGATGACATTAATGGATGAGCAGACAGCGGATATGACCACAGAAAAACATGTGCCTGTGGTGGAAAGTGCTGATGGCGGCGTGAAGGTTAAAGTAGGTTCAGTCCCGCACCCGATGACCGACGAGCATTACATCGAGTGGGTGGAGATCGAGAAGAAAGATGGCACTATCGAGCGAGCTTTCCTGAAACCCGGTGATCCGCCTGAGTTCGTTTTCACTGACGCAAAACTTGAGGATGTGGTTAAAGCACGCGAATACTGTAATATCCACAAGCTCTGGAAAAACGAGCTTTAGAGCGTGCGGGGGATTTTGCTTCCCCCGTTTTATTATGATCAAGATTCTTGATATACCACATGACAAACGCGCTGTTTTCATCGAGCGATTGAACAGGTTTCTTGGTGTGGCTGAAATCGATGGCCAAAGAGTTAATGTTCACATCCACGACCCCGGAAGGCTTCCTGAAATTTTGTATCCCGGCAATAGCGTTCTTCTTCGCCGTTCTGCAAGTCAAAAAAGGAAAACTAAGTGGGATGTGTTGGCAGGACTCGTTGATAAGAGATGGGTTTTCGTCCATTCTGGGTATCATAGGGCTATGACCGAGAAAGTTCTACTTAACGAATCTATTTCACCCTTTGGCGCTATCTCAAAGCTCAATGCCGAAGTCAGATATAAAACGAGCAGGCTCGACTTCAGGCTGAAGCTCTCGACAGGTGATATAGTATGGCTTGAGGTCAAGGGTTGCACACTCGCGAAGAATGGCGTTGCCTTATTTCCCGATGCTCCTACGACTCGTGGCAGGCGACATATCGAGGAATTAATAAAGCTGAAGGAAGACGGATATCGTGCAGCAGTTTTGTTTCTTGTAATGAGAGCGGATGCAAGGTGTTTTGCGCCCAATCAATCGATGGATCCTGAGTTTGCGAAATCATTCAAGCAGGCTGTGGAAAAAGGAGTCGAAATTTATCCCGTAAAAATGGATTATGATGACGAGAAAATCTGGTATAAAGGCTGTGTTCCCTTGTGTGAAACATTAAAAAGGAGGTGAGCATAGGTGACCCTAAAAAGCTGTGCTTGAGGCGTTCGAAAAGGCTGGAAAGCCACTAAGACCGGTGATATGGCTAACTTGATTGAATTGCTCGTTGGATGGGGGTGGGCTAACACAAAAATTTTTTGTTCAACTGTTTTTACTGGTTTTATTGTCCTCGCGATATTAGTATATTTTTGTTCATAAAACAAGAAAGGGAAAGGAGCACCAATGAAGAAAGTCTTTATTTTCATTATTCTTTGTTTGATTTTGAGTGCTGTGTTTGCCGATGATGTTCCTGTGGCGGGCAGGTTGTGGCTTTATGGTAATGTTAGCCTCGGGCTTTCGAAATCAGTAAGCTGGTTGACTATAGCGGGTACGCGCTATGAGTTTTCACGAGCAAAAACGGAGGAACAAGCGAAAGAGTTTTATTTCAATGAGTTTTTCACGGGGCCAATGTATCTTACCAAAGTTGCCGGCTTCAAGGTAATCCTTCCAGTTCTTTATTACTACATGGGTTTTCCGATGAAGTCGCTCGACAAGTATACCTATAGTCACAATATCGAGTTCTCACCGGTGCTAATTTATAGGTTCAAGAAATTCGTTGTGTACAACAGATTTATTTTCCACAATACCATCTATTCGACTTTTTATGAAGAAGTTATGAATAAAAGCGGGGGGAATAAAGGTTATTCGTTGCTTTTGCGCTGGAAGATTATGGGACAATATCTTATCAACGAAAAACTTACTTTCGAGGCAGCAGTTGAGCCATTTATCGGTTTGATAGAGGATGATAAAATGCCTGCTGCTACTGGTCCAGGTTTCTCCGAGAAGGGTCTGGATATGAACAGAGTTTACGCTGGATTTGTGTATAAACTAACGAAAAATCTTTCCGTTGAAGCTAACTATGTTTACGAGACAAGTTTCAAGAAAAACGAGCAGGATGAAAAAGAGCTTTCCCAGATTGCTCATTACATATTTATCACGCTAAAAAGTGGTTTTAAGCTTTACTGAGCTTACCCTTTGGCTCAAGCGATTTGAGCAGGCTGAATATCGGGTTCGCAACGAGTGAAACAATCATTCCTATGGTTCCTGCCTGTGGCGATGGCATTTTGGTTATGTAAAGAATAAGGCATGTTCCCAAACCCAAAACGGCTGATGCTATGGCTCCCACCTTGTTGGCGCTTTTGGTAAATAGTCCCCAGATGAAGGGACCGAGGAAAACTGAACCTATGGCGCCCCAGGAAATACCGAGGATGCTTACAATAGTTGTTGGTTTAAAGTAAGCTATAATCACGGAAATAAGAATAAAGACAGCACTTAAGATCCGCATAAGCATGGTCAGGCTTTTGTCGGAGATTTTTTTGTTTATGAATCCGGCATAAATGTCTTTGGACACAGAGGAACTCGATACCAAAACCAAAGCTGCAAGCGTTGACATTGACGCAGAAAGTATTAGAAGGAGCATAAGGACCGAAAGCGATGCAGGTATAACATTAGCCAGAAGTTCTGGCATTAGTGCGTCGAAAACTGGTTTTCCATTGTTGAACGCAGCCGGTGCAACCTCAGGCGAAAGAAAAACTCTTGTCGTCGCTCCAGTAAAGTAAGCTATACCCGTTATCAGGATTGCGAATATGGTCGATGCGATCATCCCGATTCGTATCGCACGCTTGTCCTTTATGGCGTAAAACTTTTGAATGAGCTGAGGCATTGCGAACGGCGCCACGCTTGTCAGGAATACCAGCGAGAAAAGGGGCCATAACCCCGGTGGACCAACGAGTTTCGTTAGTTTTGGATTTATGGCGGAAAGCTGGGCGGTAATGTTGGAAAGTCCGTTGCCTTTTATGAGTGTGCTAATAAAGAGTATTATAACGCCCGCAACCATTATCATGCCGAAAGTAACATCGATCATAGTTATAGATTTGTAGCCGCCCATTACAAGATATATGGCGGTAAATACGCCCATGAATACTAGCGCCAGCGTGTAGCTCATGTTGAAGTTCGATCTGAAAAGATAGGATAACCCCATAAAGACCGCTGCTGAGTAAGGAACGAGGAAGACAAATATCGCTATGGATGATAGGAATTTGAGGAATTTACTGTTATATCGTTTTTCGAAAAATTCGGGCATGGTCGCGACATTATAATTAGTGGACATTTCTTTTATTTTTGGTCCGAGTATCCACCAGACGAGCAGAACGCCTATTAACGCATTTCCCACAGCGACCCATAATCCAGAATAGCCGAATGCCCAACCTATTTTGCCGGCAAAGCCGATGAATAGCACCGCTGAAAAGTATGCCGCACCGTAAGTGAATGCGGTCATTATGGCGCCAATTTTACGACCGCCGAGGAAAAAGTCTGAAAATGTCTTGGCTTTTCGCAAGCCAAGCAAGCCAATAACTATTATCATGAGCGCATACGCGGAAATAACGATAGCTTTTACTATCATGTTCCCTCCCGAAAGGCTTCATAGTTTATCGTTAGGCTTTTAATCTTGTCCTTTTGACTGTTTTTGTCAAATCGAAAAATTAGTGGCATTAGTTAATAAG
>JAGGRZ010000129.1 GCA_021159335.1 bacterium | reverse complement strand
GTAATAGTCCCCAAAAATGTCAACATATGTGAGGTCCTCTGTGTTATGAAATATAGCGCCACCGTGAAAACTCATTCCTACGACCAAATACTCAAAACCGGGCATGTTCATGCGTCCATTGAGTGCGAGGTCAAAATGACCTGCATCGCCAATGCCTATTTCTGGCCCAAAACTTAGTGTGCCAAATTTCCACTCGTCGTGTCTCCAGCGTTGGCAAAACGCTGTACTAAAAATTATTAAGCCCACAAAAACGACCATTAACTTCCTCATTTATCCTCCTTTCATTTTTATATATAAAGTAGCTCTCATATATCCCCCAAACAAGCTTTTTCTTATGTTGTCGCCCACATACTTATCGGGGTTGACAAGTATGCACTGTTAATGCATAATTTCATCATGAACGATGCTATAAAGGAAAAGTATTCTCGAGCGCCTCATAAGCCGGGTGTCTATATTTTCTACGGTAAACGAGGTGAGCACCTTTATATTGGCAAGGCGCGGGACATCAAAAAAAGACTCGCGAGCTACATTTTCGGCGAGGCACCCTCTCCAAGGATAGCCGCAATGCTTAGAAACGCTGTTGAGCTCGATTGGATTATAACTGACAATGAACTCGAAGCCTTAATCTTAGAGGCAAATTTGATAAGGCAATATAAGCCGCGCTATAATGTAGAGTTAAGAGACGACAAACGATATCCTTACATCAAGATAACCAATGAACCATTCCCAAGGCTTACCATAGCGCGCAGAAAATCCAATGATGGTGCTTTGTATTTTGGCCCATATGCTGACCGAACTGGTGCCGTAAGGTTGATGAGGCTTATTAGAAGACTTTTCCGGATTAGAATTTGCAAGTATGAACTTCCCCCTAAAAGAAAACTCAGGGCTTGCATCCTTTTTGACATAGGACGATGTCTTGGGCCATGCATAGGGGCGTGCACCGAGGAGGAGTATGCTCGAGCGGTCGATGAGGTGGTCATGTTCCTCAAAGGGAAAAGAACTGAACTTCTTGACAGACTTCGCGCTCAGATGGAGCAGGCAGCTGACGAAATGCGTTTTGAAGAAGCTGCAAGACTAAGGGACACAATATCTGAGCTTTCAAAACTTCTCGTGCCGCAAAAGATGGATAGCGACCTTGGCGATAGGGATTTTGTCGGGTTAGCGGTGGGTGGCGGAATAGGTGTGGCGATGATATTCAGAGTCAGGCAGGGGGCAATGATCGCAAGGCAAACAGTTCCGCTAACAGTGCCACGGAAGGTCAATGTGTCCGAGGCATTAACGGAGTTTTTACTGAGATTCTACTCACAAGACCCCGATATGCCGCCCGAAATCCTCGTCTCGGACATGCCCACCGAAAAAGAGGAAGTAGAAAGAACCCTTTCAGATATTCGGGGGAGAAAGGTAACGATAAAAGTTCCGCAACGGGGCGAAAAATACGAGACGATGAAACTTGTCTTACGAAATGCCGAACTCATTCATGGTGAACTAATTATCCAGAAAAAGAAAGTCCACATCCCGTATGGTGTACTTGAGCTTGAACGATTGCTTAATATTCCACGAACTCCTAACAGAATCGAAGCTTTCGACATATCCAATTTCGGAAGCGATACAATCGTAGCATCTATGGTGCAGTTCGTTGCGGGACGGGCGAATAAGCAAGGCTACAGGCATTATAAAATAAAAACTGTTGTCGGTCAGGATGACTTCGCATCGATGAGGGAAGTTGTTTTCAGACGGTATAGAAGACTTCTCGATGAGGGGAAACAATTACCCGATTTGATACTTGTGGATGGCGGCAAAGGTCAGCTATCCGCAGCGCTGCAATCTCTTGATAAACTCGGGTTGAAAGGGAAAATTCCTGTGGTTGCTATTGCTAAACGCTTGGACGAGCTATATTTGCCCGGAAAGTCCGAGCCGGTATCGTTGCCCAAGGATTCCGCGGCAATAAGGTTGCTTCAAAGGATTCGTGATGAGGCTCATAGGTTTGCCATAACATATTCGAGAAAAAGCCATAGAAAAAAAGCCTTAGCCCTTGAGCTCATGGAAATACAGGGTATAGGGCAGAAAAGAGCTGAGTTACTTTTGAAAAAATTCGGAAGCATCAAAAACATAGCGAGCGCATCCATCGACCAGATTGTAACAGAAACTAAAATACCACGCAAAATCGCCGAAAAGCTGAAAAGTGAGCTCGCAAAAATCGTGGATTGAGAGTTGATGGTAAAAATCAAGGTTGTCTTAATCTTCTTGCACTATGCGAAAAAAGTAACGATTTTTTATAGATATTTTTTCAGGGGAACGAGTTGAACATAATATGGACAAGTTTTATACTGCTTGCTGTGTTAACTTTCGTTTTCGGGATGGTGCTTCTGCTTGGTGGGCGGAAGGGGATTCCAGCAATACTCGGAAAATATCTTATAATATTTGCCATTATAACTTTATTTTTCCCAATGCTTTTGTCATACCTTGGTTTTGATGTGTGGTTTTGGTCGTATGTAGTGGTCGTTAGTGGTATAGTGGTTCTAACGATAATAGGGGTGGTACGGAGAGTAAATTATTATCTTCACGATGAACATGAAAGGCAAAAAAGTGAACCGTAAAATAACCTCTGATTTCGTTTATCGGCTCAGGGAAATCGTTGGTGATGAGCGTGTTCTGGATGACCCGGATACCATTGAACGCTATAGCTGCGACGAGACCCCTGAGCTTTATTCTATGCCCGATTTGGTTGTTCTGCCCAAGACCAGCGACGAAGTAGCTGAGGTGGTGAAGCTTTGTTATGAGAATGAGGTTCCGATAACACCCCGTGGCGCGGGAACTGGTGTGGCAGGAGGTGCAGTACCAATTTTGGGCGGCGTTGTGGTATCCCTTGAAAAAATGAAAGACATAATCGAGGTTGACGAGAAAAATCTTATAGCGCGCGTCCAACCCGGCATAATAACTGGCGAATTTCAGCGTGAAATAGAAAGTATCGGGTTGTACTATCCACCTGACCCCGCGAGCGTCGATTCGTGTTCCTTAGGCGGAAATGTAGCCACATCTGCGGGCGGGATGAAAGCCTTCAAGTACGGAACCACGAAGAACTTCGTATATGGACTTGAGGTCGTCCTGCCCGAAGGTGAGAAAGTGCGGCTGGGCGGGAAAATGATTAAAGATGTCGCGGGCTACGACTTGAAGTCGCTTATAATAGGCAGCGAGGGAACACTGGGCATTATAACTGAGGTTATGGTAAAGCTCGTTCCCAAACCCTCTTTTTCCGCGGAGCTTCTTGCTGGTTTCGAGAACAGCAGTGCCGCTATTAATGCTGCCCTAAGAATAATCCCGAAAACTGGAGTTTATCCTGCCGCAATGGAGTTTATGGAGGGAGAAATAGTCAAGTTGGTCGAGGTTTTGCTCGAGCATGAATTGCCCATGTCGGACTGTGCAGCGCAAATTATAGTGGCGCTCGAAAGTTTTGATGAAACGCGCTTAGAAAGAGAACTTGAAGTCGTGGGTGAACACCTGCTTGAGGAGGGTGCAGTGGATGTGCTTGTAGCCATGACAAGACCTGAGTCCGAAAGGCTTTGGAAGGCGCGAAGAAGCATTCGCGATGCTATAAGACACAGATCAAAAGACATTGCAGCCGAGGATGTAGCTGTGCCGCCCACCAGAATTCCCGAATTGCTTGAGGGGGTGAAAAAAATAGGTGAGGAACACGGAGCTACAATACTGGGGTTTGGTCATCTTGGTGATGGCAATATGCACATCGACCTTTTGCGGGATAGCATGGAGGATGATGCCTGGGCGGCTGCAAAGGACAAAATAGTTCCTGAGATTTTAGGCTTGGCGGTAAAGCTTGGCGGCACTATCACGGGTGAGCATGGAATAGGTTATGTCAAACGCAAGTATCTTCGCATGTTTTACGAAAGTCCCTTTGTGAATACCATAGCTACGATAAAAAAAGCTATAGACCCCAAGGGACTTATGAATCCCGAAAAAATTATTTAAAGGGAGGTGAGTTTGGAGGATTTGCTTGCGTCACTCGGCTTTGGCTACAAAATGACAGAGTTTATTTTTTACCTTGCCTTGGGCGGAATTATACTCACTGCGTATTTCGTTTTCGAGTTCAGGCTTTTTAGAATTAAGTGGCGGAAAAGATTTTTAAGAAGAACGCTTAATCGCCGTCTCTGGCAGGGTATTATAGCGCACATTTTAGTGCTTCTTTCGTCTGCTGCCTTTGTCACCGCGTTTGAGAAAGGTTTTCTTTCGCCCGAAAAACTTTTGGAATCGCCATTTTCGACATACCCACGGGCATTTCTCGCGCTTTTAGTCCCCTCGCTTGTCATACAGGGCTGGGAAATGGGAGCACCGCTAACATTCGCTGGCGAATTCGTTGCCGTGATCGCAACGGTGTATTTCTTTATTAACGGAATAACGAGGATCGGCACGGAAATATTTTTAATATTACATAATATTTTTATGCAAAGGAGGTCATCTGTGAATGTTGCTGGTCATTACTTGATATGTGGCTGGAATTCCCGCCTTGACGACATAGTAAGGCAACTTACCGAACCCGCTCTTGGTGAAAGAAGAAAGCCTATAGTGTTGCTTGCTAATAAAGATTATGAGGATAGCGTCAGGAGGCTTATCGACAAATATGATGATTACTGGCGCGAGATAGAGGCTGTTTACGGTTCGATGAGTCGTGTAGAGGACCTTAAAGATGCGTGTGCGCAGTTCGCAAACTCGATTTTAATAGTTCCGCCAGAATGGTCCAAGCAGCCAGACCAGGAAGTGCTCTTTTGCGCCCTTGCGTTGAAGAAGATTTTTGATGAGGAAAAGCTTAATACGAGACCGAACATTATCGCAAAAGTAAATGACGCAGTATTCGCGGACAGGCTCGAAGTGCTGGTGGACAAAGTTATATGCGGTTCAAAAAGAGATTTTCTTCTTGCTGCCGATGCGCTTATTAACCCCAAGATAGTCGATATAGTCAAGAATCTCGTCACGGTAAGCGAAGATACCTGTGAGTTCTACGATTTTGATGTTCCCGAACAATTCGTGGGTATGCGCTTTGAGGATGTTAGCTATAAGCTTTACTGTAAAACCCGCGAGCTGGGCAATCCGGTTATTCTGATAGGCATAGAGCGTGAAGGCAAACTTTTCGTCAATCCAAAAATTGAAACTGGAATAAGCGAACTTAAATCGGGGGATAGGCTTTATTGTATGTCTTACGAATATCCTGTTGAACTTGTCCACAAAGTAGCTCAGGAAATGACGGAGGAATAACATGCGCATAGGACTTTTTGGTGGTACATTCGACCCGCCTCACTGGGGGCATTTGATTCTTGCGGAGTGGATAAGGTGTGAGGGAAAGCTCAATAAGGTCTGGCTTGCACCTGCTCGTGTTCCACCTCACAAGGTAGGGAGAAAGCTGACCGATGAGTGGTTGAGGTTCGAAATGGTAAAGCTTGCTTGTGCTGATGATGAGTTCGTAATAGCTTCAGATTGTGACCTTGTGCATGACCGAAAACCCTCGTATACTATCGACCTTCTCGACGAGCTTTCTGCAAAGTTTCCGGATGACGAGTTCGTGCTTATTGTTGGAGCTGATTCGATAGTTGAGTTTACCACATGGCATCACTGGCGGGAGATCCTTGACAGATATGATGTTTATGGTCTTCTGCGCCCGAATTTTGATGTCGGAGCGGCGGATAAAATGGTGCTTAAGAAAGTAAAGATTTTCAAAAGTCCGCTTATAGAGCTTTCGAGCACGATGATAAGGCAAAGAGTTAGAGAGGGTAAATCCATAAGATTTATGGTTCCCGCAGCGGTTGAGAAGTTTATTTACGAGAAAAAACTTTATGTTTAGTCCCACTAAAAATAACTTGTTAGTTTTTTTCCGCAGGATATTTTTGTTGGCTTGATGTAATTTTTAAGTTGGATTGGGTTCAAATAAAAGAAAGGGGTTGCCATGAGAAAAGGATACCTTACTAAGGAAGATGTGAATAAAATAACGCCGCAGCAGGTTCATGAGATTATTGGTAGAACTATGCAGATAGAAGGTTTCCCGATAGTTGCAGACCTTAAGAAAAGCCACGGCATGTATCTTTACGATGCTCGATACGACAAGTATTACCTTGACTTTTTCAGTTTCTTCGCATCCTGGGCACTTGGGCATAATCATCCCAAAATGGAAGACCCGGAATTCGTCGAGAAAATAGCGTTCATAGCGAGGCATAAACCGTCAAATTCCGACATTTACACGGTGGAGATGGCGCAGTTTGTTGCTACTTTCGAGCGAGTGGCTATGCCTGCTGAATTCAGTCATCTTTTCTTCATATCTGGAGGTGCTCTTGCCGTTGAGAATGCACTAAAAACTGCCTTCGACTGGAAAGTTCGAAAAAATATTGCTGCTGGCAAAGGTGAGAAGGGATACAAAGTAATATACTTCAGGGAGGCGTTCCATGGCAGAACGGGTTATACGGTTTCTATGACTAATACTTTTGACCCTAATAAAACAAAGTTTTTCCCGAAATTCGACTGGTATAGAATTGACAATCCTAAACTGACTTTCCCGCTAAATGAGGAGAATCTTAGAAAGGTTGAGGAAGCCGAAAAGAGCGCCATTGAGCAAATAGAGTCAATACTTTCACGCGATGCCGACGATATCGCTGCGATTATAATAGAACCTATTCAGGGAGAAGGTGGCGATAATCATTTCCGAGGCGAATTTTTCAAGGGTTTAAGAGAACTTGCGGATAGATATGATGTTATGCTGATATTCGACGAGGTTCAAACAGGCGTTGGTTTGACCGGAAAATTCTGGGCTTATCAGCACTTTGATGTAATACCCGACATAATATCTTTCGGGAAAAAGACGCAGGTATGCGGGATAATGGTTACCTCGCGCGTTGATGAAGTGAAAGAAAATGTGTTCAATGTTCCCTCAAGAATCAACTCTACATGGGGCGGAAATCTTGTGGACATGGTTCGTTCACAGAGGATACTTGAGATAATAGAGGAAGATAATTTAGTGGACAATGCGGCAAAAGTCGGCGAATACTTGCTTTCCAAGCTGAACGAGCTTGGCGATGATTTCCCAAAATTGCTTTCCAATATACGCGGCAGAGGACTTATGTGCGCTTTCGATTTGCCAGATACCCAATTGCGCGATAAACTTCGTCTAAAAGCCTTTGAGAAAGGACTTATTGTGCTACCGTGCGGTGAGAAATCGATAAGATTCCGTCCACCTCTGACATGTACAAACGAGGAAGTCGATAAAATGGCTGCGATAATGTACGAGTGCCTGAAAGAACTGGAAACCTAAAGTACGGTAAGGTTTGAATTAAAGTTTTCGTAACTTGCAAAATCAAAACAATATAATTTAGCAAATTTCGTGTCTATTTTCTTCTTATTTTTTGCTGTAAGAAAACTATTTGACTTGTTATATTGCATATGTTATATTTTAAATC
>JAGGRZ010000128.1 GCA_021159335.1 bacterium | reverse complement strand
GAGCGTCAGCCTCCGGAGCTGAAGGTCGCAGGTTCAAATCCTGCTGGGCGCGAAAGATTTTATATGGAACCGCCCAACTGTTAATACTCAATTCGAAGTTTTATTTAGATTCAGCCGAGAAAAAGGTAACCTACACATGAATTCAGGTTTGCAAAAACATTTCGAGAGATAAAAAATTTATTTATTCTGGGGTTCTGAAACTTCCTTCGGGGTCTCGCCTTCTGAAGTTTCCTGTTCGGCAGTTGTTGTGCTGGTTTCCGGTGGAGTTTCCGTTTCCTCTTTTTTCTGCCCTATGTCAATGTACTTTAACCTTAAATCTTCTATAGGAACCTTTCTTCTCAAATTGGTTAGCCACATGTCGTATGCGCTCTCCTGTTTTATCTTGAAAATGCTCTGTCTTATTTGTGTGGCTACATCTTTGAAGTGGGAATAATCAACCTTTTTGCGTTCGAGAAGGTGAACAATGTAGAACTTTCCGCTGTCAGCCTCGATAACTCCAGAAAGCGAATCGCTTTTAAGTCCAGATAGTGCGCCCACTAACCACGGGTCGTATTTCTTGGCGGTGTCCTTGAGCACCTCTACGGGGTGGATGGGACCTATGATTCCATACTCGAGTCCCAGAGTTTCCGCAATCTTTTTAAACGGGGTTTTCGCTCGTGCCATCTGATACGCTTTGTAAGCCACTTTTCTGCAAATTTCCTTTTTAGCGTCCTGAATTATCATCTTCTTTATAATATCCCTGTAGTCATCGACTGTTTCGAGTTTTGGCGGTGTCGCTTCAATAACCTGAAGAACGAAATATTTGCCCTGACTGCGCACTACATCGGGAACAGCACCGGGTCCCTCTTGAAATGCGAAGGTGTTTATTAGTGTTCTTAGTCCTATGCCGGGTATAGCTTCATTTGGGTGTACTGGAGGCGTGGTTTTTACCTGTAGCCCGAATTTCTTGGCAGCGTCATAAATTCCGTGCTCTCTCGCATAATCTACAACTTTTTGGGCAAGTTTTTCTATACTATCTGCAGTCTCGTATCCCGGCTCAATAGTTATCATTATGTGCCTAATGTGGTAGAATGTGTCCACAGTGCCAGTTACTGTGTCCTCTACTGTTCGCACCTCCTCAAGTTTTACTATGTGGAATCCATTTTGAGTTTCTATTGGCTCGGTGAATTGACCGGTGTCAAGCTTGGCTATTGCCTCAGCAATCTGAGGAAAGAGATTCTCGAGCTTGATGAAACCGATATCACCGCCTTTTTGCGCAGTTTGATAATCCTTTGAATATGCTTCAGCAAGGTCGCCAAAGTCTTCGCCCGACTTAAGCCTGTCGTAAACAGTTTTCGCTTCCTCATAAGCATCGGCTGTGTCTTTTGAGGAGGGCAGATAGGGTATTTCCACATACGCGAAAATGGCGTAAGGCTGTTTGGGTAGCTTGTCGCGATTTCGTTCATAGTAATTTTTTATTGCTTCGTCAGATGTGTCCACTTGTTCACTTCCAAGGCAATCGGGGCCGATTTTAAGGTATTCACCCTTAGTATAGGCGCTGTCCAGAAAAAACTGGTCCATAGCCTCGCTCATAGTGACGAAACTCATTGTTCTTGCAAGAACTTTTATACGCTCGATAGGCATCTCCGAAGCTATATACTGTTCGACGGGAACCCAATCTTTCGCATATGCTGGGTTATTTAGCGCGTTAATGTATTTGTTATAGTCGAATTTGCCGTTTGTCTGGAAACTGGGGTTGTTTACAATGAAGTCGGGCGGATTTCTTTTAAGCCGTTCATATATTTCTCTGCCGGTAACTTCTTTGATTCCTTTTTTATAGAACTCTTTGTTTAGAAGTTCGCGGTTAATCATTATCTGGAAAACTTGTTCC
The DNA here is from genome assembly GCA_021159335.1 of bacterium. Lineage (NCBI taxonomy): Bacteria > bacterium. The sequence continues at coordinate 1,205 of JAGGRZ010000128.1, read as the reverse complement.
ATCATGTTTTCGCGCTGAAACTGGTCAAGCGTTATGTTGCGTTCGTAGAATCTGTTTTCCTGTGCTCGCCACTCATCATTGTATTGCCTTATGGTTATTTCTGACTGCCCTACTTTAGCTATAGTTTCCTCAGTTTTCTGTCTCGAACGACCGGTTATGTTCATCCCCCACTGGAAAACCATCATCCCGATAAAGAGAAGACCAACGATGATGAATATAACTCCCATCTTTTCCCTGAGTTTTTTCATAAAAACGGATTGCGCCATAATCCCTCCCAGATTTTTTAATGCACAAACAATATCAAGTATCCATCACACGCAATAGAAATTTAAGGTTAAACTTTCACTAAAGATAGTAAAATTTAACTTTTTTCCAACAGTTACCTATGCGTTGCAAAATATTTGTTTACAATTATCTTAAATGTGATGAGAAGTAAGTCAAAAAATGTTGGAATAGTGTTGTTCGTTTTCGTTATTTTTGCGATTTTTATCTCGTTCATTATCGCTTTCTTTACATCTCCTCGACTTCAGCTTGCTATTCTCGGACGGTCTTTTGACCTTTTGGGGGTTAAGGCGAAGATTTACTATTCTCATTTAAAAATAACCCCTTGTTCAATAACTATAACCAAGCTCAGGCTAAAAAGTAAAACCAGCGATGCAACATTTTTCTTCTCAACAGATAGCCTGCGCATTTTATTTCGTTCACTGTTTCCAGCTAATTTAACTGTTGTAAGACTCGTTAATCCTGAACTTTCGGTTAAAACTGTTCCTAAAAGGGTTACAAAGCCAAAGCCGAAAAAGCACAAAAAACGCCCGAGGATAGAGGTTAATTCGATACAAGTTGTGAATGGTAAGGTGAAATTTAACGATTCCAGCGTTGAATCCATTTATGTTTTGGGGAGTTTGCGCTCATCACCCGATTCTTTATCATTTGTTTTTGATAGCTTATTTGCGCGTCTTGATGATGGATTTACTGTTGGAAGTTCTGGTAAAGCGTTGATGAACAAAGGATTGCTGTATGCTGACGGCAGAATCGTGATGCCAAAATCTGACTTTGAATTAAGGCTCGATTCACTTTCTCTTGATAGCAAAACATTTGCTAATCTTTCAATAGTAGGGGACAAAGTCGATTATAACGAAATAAGCAGGCTTCTCGGCGCAAAGATTTTAAGCGGTTCGGGCGCCTCAGACCTTAACATACAACAC
>JAGGRZ010000127.1 GCA_021159335.1 bacterium | reverse complement strand
TTCCTCAGTGACCTTAAACGATCTTTTGTTTTCCACAATATAAGATTACCTATCGGATAGCCTTTTAACACGCTGTCGAGCAATCGCGCTGCTTTTACCTTATCCCAAACGAAATCACGCTGAAATTGTGGTATTTTTATATTACCTTCTTCAATCATACTAAATATTTTGTCTAAACTATATTGTGTGGTAGTAAAATTGGGCAGGTTATTCATTATCCCTCCAATATTTGATTATTATAATTAAATAAACTATTAATTCTATGAAAATCAAATTTTTAATTCCGAATACAAACTTGTAACAATCTAAAGTTTATAACATTAGTTTTTGCGAACTCTATTTTGCGGAATTTTCCTTCTTTACTCCCCAATCATCGGGATTTTTATTCCATGCTTCTTGGCGAACTCGATGGCTTCCTCATACCCTGCATCAGCGTGGCGGGCTATAGCTGTTCCCGGGTCGTTGGTTAACACTCGTTTAAGCCGTATGTCCATCATCTCCGTGCCGTCGGCGACTATAACCTGTCCTGCATGAAGGGAATAACCTATTCCCACTCCGCCACCATGATGGAACGACACCCACGATGCTCCTGAAACCGCATTAAGCGCGAAGTTAAGCAGAGGCCAGTCGGCGATAGCGTCCGAACCATCCTTCATGTGCTCGGTCTCACGATTGGGTGATGCTACCGAGCCGCCATCAAGGTGGTCGCGACCTATTACTATCGGCGCCTTTAATTTGCCCTCTCGGACGAGCCTGTTAAACATCAATCCTGCCTTGTCGCGTTCGCCGTAACCAAGCCAGCAAATTCGGGCTGGCAGACCCTGGAATTTAACCTTCTCGCGCGCAAGTTTAAGCCAGCGACGAAGATGCTCATCCTCCGGGAAAAGCTTCATTAGTTCCTCGTCAATAAGGTATATGTCCTCCGGGTCACCCGATAGCGCAGCCCAGCGGAACGGACCTTTCCCTTCGCAAAATAGAGGTCTAAGATAAGCTGGCACGAATCCAGGATATTTCCAGCTTCCATCAGGATTTTTTACCTCCTCGACTTTGACGAAACCGCCCGCGAGTGCATTGCCCCTAAGATTATTTCCATAGTCGAATGTTTCTGCTCCGCGTTCCTGAAGTGTTATCATTAGCTTAACATGCTTTGCCATGGTTTGATATGAGCGGCGAAGGTAGTCATCGGGGTCTTTCTTGCGAAGTTCGAGTGCTTCTTCGTAAGTCAGCCCCTGTGGAACATAGCCGTTAAGTGGGTCATGCGCTGAGGTTTGGTCTGTAAGCATGTGCGGTGTTATTCCGCGTTTTACGAGCCTTTCGAGCAAATCGACTACATTACCGTGCCAAACTATCGACTTGGCTATGCCTTTGTCGCGGTATTCGAGCGCTTTAGCGATGGCTTTATCGAGGTCTTTTTCCATCTCGTCGAGATAACCCGTTGCGAGACGCTTCTTTATTCGCTCCTCGTTGACTTCGGCAGCGAGATATGTTGCATTGTTCATCGTAGCTGCCAATGGCTGTGCGCCTGACATACCACCACAACCGCCCGAAACGATTAGTTTTCCACGAAGGTCATCCACGCCGAAGCGCTTTTTACCTGCTGCTGCGAATGTCTCATAGGTTCCCTGAAGTATTCCCTGCGTGCCGATGTAAATCCAGCTTCCCGCCGTCATCTGACCGTACATTATGAGCCCTTTTCTATCGAGCTCGTTGAAGTATTCCCAGTTAGCCCAATGTGGCACGAGATTTGAGTTTGCTATAATTACTCGTGGCGCCCACTCGTGCGTTTTGAACACTCCTACCGGTTTGCCAGATTGCACGAGAAGTGTTTCGTCGTTCTCGAGTTCCTTAAGTGTGCGGACGATAGCCTCGTAAGCTTCCCAGTTTCTCGCTGCTTTCCCTGTGCCGCCGTAAACTATAAGGTTATCAGGGTCCTCAGCAACCTCGGGGTCGAGGTTGTTCATAAGCATTCTCATCGCCGCTTCCTGATGCCAGCTTTTGCAGGAAAGCTTGGTTCCTCGAGGGGCATGTATGATATGTTTTGGCATAGCAAACCTCCTTTTTCGATTCATCTTTTTAAGATAATTATAAAGCCCTGAAATTGCAAATTTGAGATTACTGTCGGGAAAATTAGTTTTGCCCCATTCTCTTTTTATTTAATAGTCTTTATTAAGACGGTAACGGCGAGTCCGATTACGAATAAAGTTAACCCTACCTCAAGCCATTTTGGCTTAGTTTTAAGGGAAACTACGCTTCCGAGTCGGCTTCCAACTATTGAGCCAATGAGAGTTGCAATTGCTGGAGGCCAGAGGATGTCACCGCGCTGCCAGTATATTGCTATTGCTGCTGTGGCTGTGAATGTTGTCACGAATAGTGATGTTGCCACGGCTTCGTGAATTTTTAGTTTCAATGTTCTGAGAAATGGCGGGAAGAGCGAACCTCCACTTCCGCCACGCATGCCAGTAATAAAATTCAGGATGAAAGCTCCCAAAATGATGATATGTGGTTTAGGATTGATTTTTTTATATATGTTTGGCGCCAATTTTGAGAGGTGAATTCCCAGAATAGTTAGCACCGAAACCGCAACGAAGATTATTGCCAGTGCGAATGGTGAGATTATCCCTACAAGCAGTGCTCCTGATATGGAACCCGCTGCACCACCTAAAACCATGTATAAGCCGATTTTTAATTTTAAATTCTTCTTGTGGCTTATGGT
>JAGGRZ010000126.1 GCA_021159335.1 bacterium | reverse complement strand
CGAGGTCGTCCTCCATTTTGACAAGGGAAACGCTGAAAGGGACATAATCATGAAGAGTGTGGTATGATGTCAAGTGAAAAAAAGACGTACCCTCCCCTCGAATCAAAATCTTGTTTTTTGAAAAAGGGATTTTGAGTCTAAAGTTATTGTTTAATCTGCTTTTTGATTGACGAGATGAGATTGAATCAAGATGGCTGTGCGCACTGGAACGCACGGGCTGGCTCATAGAGCTGGTTCTTTGAGAGCAGGGAAAAGACCAGCCTTACCAGCTTTCTGGCCGTGAGCACAAGGGCTCTTTTGTGTTGGTACTTATTCACCTCCCGGTACTTCTTTTGGTAGTAAGCACGATATTGCTCGTTGTGCACTCGCAACGAGTTAGCTGCCTCTACTGGGTAGTACCTCAAGTATCGGTCAGCCTCACGGATAAGGTGTCTTTCTTGTGCCTCAAATTTTCCGCTTTGCTTTCTCTTCCAGACCAGACCGGCGAGGTTGGCTATCTTGTCATCGGAGGAGAACCTTTTGATGTTGCCTATGCAGGCAAAGATGCCGGCGGCATAGACTGGCCCAATGCCCTTGACAGACAGCAGAGGATTGGAAAATCCCTCCATCTGGGAGGCGATGGCCCTATCTACCTCTTTGAGAGGAGATTTAAGTGCCCTGATGTTGATGATTATATTCTCCAGGATGAACTGCACAGAGTTGGCCAGCTTTGGGCTGAGGCGATAGGACTCACGGGCTGCCTTCTTGATCTCAGCCGCTATCTTCTCCGGATTGGGGGAGCGGTTCTTGCCTGCCCGGGCCACAAACAGGGCGAGCTCCTCCAAGGGCATATGGACGATCTCATCGAGGGAGTAGAATTCAGTCAGCACCTCCATGGCCGTCTTCCCCAGAGTCTTAGTTGGCCTATTCTGGACCCAGCCGGGGAACTTGAGGAACAGATTGGCCAGGAAGAACTTGGTCTCCCTCTCGAGGTTTTTCACCAGATGATAGCGGTAGCGAACCAGTCTCTGCAGGGGCAGATATGGGCACTTTGCCTGGAAGGGGTAGGGAAGCCTCCCGAAGCGGAGGTACTCGGCGATAAATTGGCTATCGACAAGATCTGTCTTCTCCCTCTCCGGGAATGCCTTCTTGAAGTCTTTGATGTGTTTTGCACGGGTCACATAGACCAGTGGCTTCCAGGCCGACAGTTTCTCTCCAGCTGGCCAGGTATTCTGCCAGGTGAAACCCATAGTTACTGGTGGCCTCCATCCCAAAG
>JAGGRZ010000125.1 GCA_021159335.1 bacterium | reverse complement strand
TCCCACTTTTTGCGACACTTAATCAGATTTTTTGACTTTTTACACAGCCTGACGGTTGGGACGTATGCGAAGCCCAGCCGAAAGCTGGGTTTGGGTGAGGCAACGAAGTTGCATCACCGCATACGCACCTGTTAGGCGTGGGCGATAGCCCCGAAGCGACCGAAGGGAGCGGAGAGTCGGGGGCAAAGAACTATCATTATTTCTATAAATCAACAATTTAAATATTCCTCCTTTCACCTTTAACGTTAGTTATGACCAAAATAATCACAGGTTCTGCTCTCTCTAATAGTATCCATTCCACTTTGTATTTGTTTTTGCTTATTGTAATATTGTCATGAGTTAGACTGTGATTTTTTATAATACGAATAACCATATCTCTGAGTTTTTTACTGTCCCTAAATTTATATTTGTAAGTCGGAGACCTATACACCTTTAGATTTTTTATGTTATTATCCTCAGATGAAATATTTGCCATCACTATAATTGCATTCCATAGATTATTCCCCCAAAAATTACCATTCCATAAATGAGAATCATGGAGTAAACGTTTTAGAAGTACTTCATAAGAAACATTAAAAGTTCTTTGTAATTGAACTAATGCATTGACTGAGGGATGATCACAAATCTGAGTAGAATTTGTGCTTAAATATGGCTCAGGAACTAAAATCTCTCGAGCGATCTCACATGCATAACCTTCTTCAACCCAATATCGTGATGATATCAATGAATAAAATTTCTGTGGGTGGGTTGCTTTTAAATCAAAAAAATAGGTATGTCCAATCTCATGTGCAATACCAAATCTTATGCGAACTTTCGGTTTTTTAGGGTTATATTTGATAATGAATCCCTCATCTTCTGGAATAAGAACTGCTTCTTTATGGCTTAATGTTTCATCAGGTATTATATTTTTAACTCTTCTGTAAGCCCCTAACTGTTCCGGCGCAAATGGTGGTTTGGTTTGGCCAGAGTCTAAAAGAAGCTTTCTTATTTCAGAAAAAATTCTCTTTTTTATCTCATTTCTTAAGGACAGCGGGTCACGCAGGAAAATAGTATACTCCGATGGTTCTAGAAATTGTTTAGCGATCCATTTTTCTGCAGGGTCTACAGATCTTACACCCTTCATTTTTCAACCTTCTTCACACTTTTTACTACAGATTTAAATTCATCATAAGAGGGTATTCCTAAGCGTTCTTGTCCGCCTATATCATACCTTCCTACAGTTTCTCTTATTTCCCTTCGCTCTTGTGAGGATAAAACGACACCCAGTTCTTTTTCCACATAGGCTGTGTATCTTTCCCAGAAATCGGGTCTTTCTTGCCGATATTCTTCAATTTCAATCTCGTTTGAAAGCTGGAAAAACCTAACAGCATCACTTGCAATATTGGCTTTTACTTCTTCGCTCAAAGCACGGTCTACAAATACGTACATACACCATAAGTTACGATGTTTTTTGATGAGGATTTCTATCTCCCTTCTTCTATCCTCTTCCATTATAGTTTTAAGGGGCCCTATTGTACTATTCCACTCAGAAAGAGTTTCTACTGCCTTTTGTCCCATTTCAGGACCAGGACAATAAATAACTATCTGTCCTGGCAACAGCCTATTTGCCCGCTCCAAAGCCCGTTCGGCATTATAACGGTAGAAAATATCTCGAAGCTTTTCTATGATTTCTTTTTTCTTCTGATATATGGTATCTCCCATTACTGGCTCTGTATATTTGAGTACATATACAGGTTTGTACAACCTTCTTTCCATCAAGTTATTTACTATAAAACCTCCAATATTATCCTTCTTAAGCAAAGACAAAAGTTCATCATCTCCTACGGTTAAGAGATCATGTTTTGATATAATTTTGTTTTTAATAGCACTTGTAACAGCGGAGATGATCATGGCAGATGCACTAACTTTTGCATGATGATAGTAAACTTTCTCTGCAAGAGAATATCTCAATCGTAAAAGATGAAGTGTTTCTGAAAATACGTCTCTTCGGATTTTTCTTGTTGAGGGTTTAAGCAGTCTCAGTATCAGTCTCGGTTTACCGTTGTACATACCTATATAAAAGTATGAAAGGAAACGTTTATCATAAGTCTCCTTTAATCCTGAAAAATATAAGTCCCGACTTAAATAATCAAGCAAATCACCGCAGATAGTATTATTAATGATATCTGACACAAATGGATGGGAGAGCTTTTCAACATCTTCACTTTTTGTTGTGAGTATTTCTCTTACTTCTTGTAAAAACTCTTTTCCATCTAGACCTTTCTTAGTGAGCTCTTCCTTTATTATTTTTCCAATTGTAGAATCATCACCCAAAAAATATTTTACTCTTTCTATGTCCTCCCATTGTTCGTCAAATAGAACCCCTTCATTCTCTAAGGTATGGCCAAAAGGGATGTGTGCTAAGTCATGTAGTAATGCGCAAATCCTTGTTAAAAGGACATGATAGTTTGTAATCATGGCTTCCGAATAATTGATTGTTGTAGGGGGATAATGCATAGTAAAGTGGGGTAAGTCAACATACAGTGTAACTCTGGGATCTTTAAATGGATTTTTTAGTGTAACTTCAAAAAGATATTGACTCATATATAGAGTTCCCAAGGAATGTTCAAATCGCGTATGGTTTGCAGATGGATAAACAAGATGTGTAGGGCCCAACTGTCTAATTTTACGTAATCTTTGAAATTCCTTCGTATCTATAATAGCAGTTTCCAACCTTGTTATCATAATATCTCCATGGATAGCGTCACGTATCGTTTTATGAGGACTTAATAGGTCACGTATTACTTCATTTCTTTTGTCTTCGATTACATTTTCCTTGAATAACGGTTTTTGCTTCATCATTTTTTACCCCCTTTATACATCTCAATAATAGATAGGATACTTTTTAATTTTACCATCCGATCTTTGCCCCCGATTGCGCCTAACGGTTAGGCTTCTTTCTGAACTGGTTCAGATATACATCCAAATTGGAGGTATTTCTGAACTAGTTCGTATATACCTCCTATGGATGAGATTGAACTTTCATGACTCATCACCTATTTTTTTATCTAAGATGTTATCCAGAGGATTTCTGATATTTGAAAGGTTCTTAGTT
>JAGGRZ010000124.1 GCA_021159335.1 bacterium | reverse complement strand
CCGCTGGTCTTTCCGCCAAGCAGCATGCCCGCTGGGACGGCACGGATGACGGTGGCAATCCTGTTCCTGAGGGGGTTTACATCTACAGCATTGAGGTCGCTGGCGAGGTAGTTTGCGAAGGGACCGTTACAGTAGCGCGGTAAGATAATCTAAAACCTCAAAACATTAGCCCCCGTGGTCCCCGTTCTATTCCGCGGTCCCCGAGATTCAAATGCTTTCCCCTATCTCCCCCGCCTTAGTAAGGGCTATTTTGGTCAATATGGGGCCTATAATCTCGAAAACAACGCATGTAGCGGTTATCGTGGTTAAAAGGGCGGTTCCTATTCTGTCGCCCTCTGTGAATGGGTTGCCACCCACATATCGGAGAATCTTGCCAACGCCAGCGAATTGTTGCTTGACAATAAGGGACAACCCTATCGCAACACCTGCTTGAGAAAGTATCCCCAAGCCGAGGTATTTTCTTATTTTTTGCGATGCTTTTCCGACGGTTGCTCCGAACCATGCTCCACCCATAAGCCCAATTGCACGCGATAGTATGTATATCAAACCAATAAGACCCAACGACGGCAAAGCGCCTATGTGAAGGTTGGTCCCGGCAAGAGTAAAGAAAAGGATAAATATTATTTGCATAAGATTCGGTAGCTCGTCCTGAATGTGCTGGATAAGCCTTTTTGAGTGAGTGTTGACGATTAAAATTCCGATCATCATGTTGGTCAGTATCAATGATATTCCCAGCGCTTCACACAACCCTGTAACGAGCATCACGAAGCCGAAAACCAGCACGAGCACCTCACCCGAGGTCCTTAGTTTTCGCGAGAGCAGAGTGAACAAAGCCCAGAAGGCGATACTTAAGCCGAAACTCATAAGGATTTCGAGAAATGGCTTGAGAAGTATAGCAAATGTCCCAGCAGCGTGAACACCAGCCTGTTTCAGAAGTAGCGAGCGCGCTATAGCGAAAGCAAAGCCGAAAATTATTATCCCCAAGCCATCGTCAAAACCCACCACGGCGTATAGTGCGTTGGTAAGCGGACCTCTGGCTTTGTATTCTTGGATGACAGCCACAGTTCCTGCGGGGGCGCTTGCTGGCGCAACAGAGGCGAACATAAGCGATAGAACGACATCTTTGGTAAGAAGGTAAAGCGCTGCAAAAACTATTAGGAATGCCCCGAAAGATTCCGAAAGGATTATTAGGATTATCGCTTTCCCGTGCCGTTTAAGCTGAGCTATATCAAGCTCAAGCCCGATGGCAAGTGCTACGAACCCTAATGCAACTTCGGTTATGAACGATAAATGAGATTGCGTGTCGCTCGTTACAAGGTTAAGTATCGACGGTCCCAGAAGAATGCCGAAAATCATGTAGCCTATTATAGCTGGCAGACGAAGCTTTTTCGCAAGCCTGCCGAAGTAGAAACCAACGACAACTATGAGTCCTACGATGAAAATCCCATAAATGGATGGGTTGTGAAGCCTTCCTATGATTTCCGATGCGTTTTCCATATTAGTATTCCAGTTCTCCAAAGGTATATACGGTGTCAAGAACCACGACCATTATTTCTGATTGTGACTTGTTTTTCCGCGCGATCTCTTTTATGCGCCGCAGCGCTTCGTTGGAGTATTTCTTTGGTATGGTAGCCAGTATTATTTTGCTAAATCGCTTTTTCCCCTCTCCCCAGAAACTCATGAAAAGCGGCAGCGCTTTAAGATAGTTCGATGCGTTGGCTGCCTCGATTATCGTAAGCGATGTGTCAGGAAGTTCCGTCAGAAGGCCAAGAATATCGAGAAAATCGGAATCCTTCTGAACTATTATGTTGAAAAGATAAAATTGCCTTTGCTGCTCTATAGGGCATAGCTCGGTGAATTTGTTTGAGAAAATCTCGAAAAGCTCGTCTTTATCCTTCGCCGAAAGAAGCCTTTTTCGCGTGGATTCAGTGCCAAGTATTTTCGCCACAACGGAGAGCAGCCTTATGTGGTCGTTCCTTCTTTTTTGGGGTGCAACGATGAATGCGAATATTTTTACTGGCTTTCCATCCAGAGCGTCGAAGTCAATGCCGTGCGGGACTATCAGCATGCCGAGAACGAACTCATCTATATCGGGAAGGACACAATGCGGTATGGCTATGCCATTTCCTAATCCTGTGGTGCCCAGTTTTTCGCGCTGCAACAAGGATTCGTATAGCTTCTCGGATTCTATATGAACAAGCTTCGAACAGTGGGCTGCCATCTCAGCTATTTTCCTTAAAACAGAATCCTTATCCGTAAGGGTGTCGTCGATGTCGAAACATTCTTTCTCCAATATTTTCTCGATTTTAATCATTAAATACCCCCTGACACTTTTTATAATGAAGATTATTTAGGGAAACTTTTTTTCTCTAACATCCTCCGCGAATTTTTTTGCGGCTTTGATTATTTCTTCTTTCAGGTTAGCGTATTTTTTGACGAAGGGGGGCGTGAATCTGTCAAAAAGACCGAGAATATCGTTTACGACTAATATTTGACCATCGCAGTAGGGTCCTGAACCTATGCCTATTGTGGGAATGGATAGTTCTTCGGTTATTTTTTTTGCCGTTTTCTCTTCAACCTTTTCCAGCACTACAGCGAACGCGCCTGCTTCCTCTACTGCGTGTGCGTCCTCGAGCAGTTTTTTTGCCGATGCCTCCTCGACGCCCTGCGTGGTGTATCCGCCAAGTTTGTGCACAGATTGCGGAAGCATTCCTATGTGTGCGAGGACAGGTATTCCCGAATTTACCAATGCCTTTATCGTTTCCGCGAATTCCGCTCCACCCTCGGGTTTAACGGCTTGTGCGCCAGCTTTAAGAAACCTGCCTGCGTTAGTTATTGCATCCCTTATTGAGGTTTGGTATGAAAGAAATGGCATGTCAGCCACAACAAGCGCTCTTTTAACCGCTTTGGCGACCGCTTCGGTGTGGTAAAGCATTTTCTCCATGCTGGCGGTAAGTGTGGTTTCGGAGCCGTAAAGAACCATCTCAACGGAGTCGCCGACGAGTATCAAGTCAACGCCGGCTTCATCGAGATATTTGGCGGTAAAGTAGTCGTATGCAGTAAGAGCAACTATGGGAACTCCCTCGACCTTTTTCTTTAAAATGGTCTTGACAGTTATTTTGCTATCTCTCGCCATTTTTGAAATAAAAAGTCAGTAGTTATAATGTAGGGAAATTTAGGATTTTGTCAAAATACTTGTTTGCCAATGCTTTGTGCCTATAGTCTGTTTACTATTTTTCTTATAGCTTCCGCGGCTTCCTCCGGGAGCGTGTCGAATCCCTTGGTGGCTTCCTCGCGGCTCTCGATGAACTCGAGACGGTCAAGCATTCGCTCCTTGAAGAATTTCTTGTATTCCGGGTCGTCCATTTTTGGCTCAAATCCTTCAAATGGCATGTATGAGAATTCTGGTACTCCCTTCCATTCGACCCAATCGTCGTTGCCCTCAACGAGTCGCTCAAGTATCGATAGTGTTAACTCTTTTGGGACTTTTTTACCCATAAAGTGTCCCGTGTTCAGGATGTATGCTTTGACGCCGCGTTCGAACAGCATCTTGAACTTTGTGTAGTCCTCCTTAAGCGGATATGTGCGGAACGGGTTCGCATACGGTTCTACCACGAGTTTGTCGAGGCTTACCCCGACCACTCTTTCCGCGGAGGTTCGTTTAGTAGCAAGTGTAGTGCCCATGGTGCTCGCCAGCGTCGGGTCATCGATGCGGGTTATCGGTGGGAGTGCAGGGTCTTTCATAAGCCAGAATATAGCGTTTATCGGGTCTTCGATTTTGTCAACTCTGTTAGGCGACCACAGCCTCGATTTTATCGCTCTGCCGTTGCCGTTGCGGATGTCTTCGGTAACAAGATACATTTTCCCATCCTCGCCCACGGTTACACCGACGTTCTGCGCAGTAAGGATGTATTTGTTATCGGGGTGCCCTATTTTATAGTCAGCGGTTTTATCGAAGTATGAGGGCTCCAGCGCTATGGATGAGCCGTCATCAAGATTTATTATGAATGCATCGTCGTGAACTATGGTTGTCTTGTATCTTCCCCCGTGTTTGGCGTGCGTGAGAGTTGATTTTCCAGAACCGGAGAGTCCGAAGAAAGCGTAAACCATCTTCTGGTCGTCGTATCGCTTTAGTCCGCCGTGGCACGATACATAGCCGTGTCTATTGGCGGTTCCCCATGCGAGTGTTAGTGTTCCTTTTTTGAACTCGCCGAAGTATCGCAGCCCGAGAAGTGCAGCCACATTGTGCGTAGGGTCAAAAAATGCGAGTCCAAGAGGAAAGTCTGGGTGTTCCCAGTAGGGGTCCGCGAAAACGAAAATCTCGAAATCCTCTATCGGACGGGAATTAGCATACATCTCGGCGTATTTGGTGTTTATGCTCTGGAAATTCAGAAGCCAATTTAGCACCGTGTTCTCAAATCCTTCTGGAATGAGCAGGTTAGCTTTTACCATAAAGTCGGGGTGAAGCCCTATAACTGCCTCGGCATGGTACATTTTTCTGAATCTTGTTCCGTAGACAGCTTCCCGAAGTATTTCTCCATACTTTTTCTCGTCGACTCCTGGTGTGAACGCTATTCTTCGCGCCTGTGCGCATCTTCCGACCACTGCGCCGTCGTTGAAAACGAGGATTTTAGCGTCGCTCGGAAGGTCGTGAAATTCGGGCTTGTGTATTGGAATATCAGTTACTATCGTTCCAGGAGAGTTTTTTGCAAGAAAGTAGGCTTCTGCGACTGAGCTTATTTTGTGAACATTATTTCTGTAGAAGGCGGTCTCTATTATTGTTCTGAACGAGGTTATTTCCGATTTATTGTGCAGAGATGGGAAAACCATTTATTACCTCCTTTTATTACTATCAAATCTTGAAAAGAAATTAAAACCTGATTAAAAAACAAGAAAAAAATAAAAAATTTGTGAAAAAAATAACATGATTTTTTGCGGATTCATCCGATAAATCATTTTTATTTTGATTGAAATGTAGTGGTTGTGGATTATTTTTACCTTGGTTTTGGTTGTATTGCATGTAAATCTTGACAGCAGTTTTAATTTCACATAATTTTAGGTTTGTTAAAATTTAGCGGAGGATATAATGGTTGAGCAAGCAGCAACTTTGAAGCAGCCGATATCTGTTCCCGCCGAGAAGGCGGCGGCGATAACCGTTGAGCGCTGGTCGCGCATAAGAAACATATCCGCATTCATAGTTTTCGCGATTGTTCTTGCCGTTTACATGCTTACAGCGCAGCCGACTGTCCCATTTTGGGATTGTGGTGAGTTCATAGCGTGTTCATATACTCTCGGTGTTCCTCATCCCCCCGGGGCGCCGCTTTTCGTTTTGTGGGGACGGCTTTTTTCACTTCTCCCTCTTGGGGTAAGCATTGCCCACAAAATAAACTGGATGTCGTCTCTTTTTAACGCTCTCGCCATTGGAGTTTTGTTTTTGATTCTTGCGCGGATAATAAACAGGTGGTTTGGTCAGGTAAAAAACACGACAGAACTTTTTATCGCCCTTATAGGCGCTGCCTCTGGCGCATTTCTGGCCGCTTTCGGGACCACATATTGGAACAACGGTCTTGAAGCTGAGGTTTACGGTTTCGCTATGCTTGCAACAACGCTTATAGTGTATCTTGCCCTTCTCTGGAGCGAAAGAAAAAAGGACCCGAAGGTGGATAGGTATATTATGCTTATAGCTTATCTTCTTTATCTTGGCATCGGTGCGCACCTTACGGTCATGATAATGCTGCCGCCCGTGTTTTTGTATTTCATCATAGCTGACAAGACCAAGCGCAAAAGCCCGATTTTCTGGCTCACATGGATGCTCTTATTTCTCGTTGCGACAGAGTTTAACCTGTTTGTGGAGAACATGCTTGCTGGGCTCGTTATCTTCGCCCTCGCTGCTATGCTTAGCAGTAAGCCGACCAATCGCTCAATCCTCATGACTATTCTCGGAATATGGGGTTTGGCTCAAGTAGTTCTTCTTTTTAAGGGGACCACTATTCCCGGGCTTCTTCTTAAAGATTATGGTTTTTCGGGCAGTGACCCGAGCACGCTTTCAGCACTTACACAGCTTGTTATAATAGCCATAGCATTCGTATCGGTTTGGAAAAGAAATGTCCCCAGGGAGTGGAAGGTAGGCTTTTTTACGATACTACTCGCCATAATAGCTTTCTCGCTTAATTCCTATACGATAATCCGTTCCAAGGCTGACCCATATGTGGACGAGAACGATCCTGAAACGCTCAAAGCATTCCGCGGCTACATGGACCGAAGTCAATACGGTCAGTCGATGTGGGTTATGCTTTTCCACAGGAAAGGTTCGTGGGCAAGCCAATTCGGGACACATGAGAGGATGGGGTTCTGGGGATTTTTCAGAAAGCAATGGGCTAATCCCAAAAAGATACCTTACGCTTTCACGCTTAATGGCTGGTTATTCTTTATTATAGGTATTATAGGGCTTGGATACGCATATTACAGGAACCCCAAGTGGGGGGCATTGCTGTTTTTCTCGACACTTATAGCGACTATAGGGTTGCTGGTTTATCTTAACTTTTCGGATGGCACGAGGGGTATCCACCTCGAGGTCAGGGATCGAGATTACTTTTACACGCCGGGATTTATGTTTTTTGGCGCGCTTATGGGACTCGGTTTTGCTGCACTGATGACATTCATATATCGTGGGGCGCGAGAGTTTAAAGCATTCCTTAAGAGAACCGGTCCTCTTCTCTTCTACACTATAGCCTTTGGAGCGCTGGTAATTCTATTCCTGGTGAGACAGGACCATTTCTATTTCCTTGGAGCTGCCGCGCTCTCGATATTCCTCGGTATAAGATGCCAGAAGATAAAGCTTGAGAAAGGCGAGACCAAAAAAGCCAATCCATCAAAGTCAAAAGTGTGGATTCTCGTCGTGGCTGTTCTCTCGCTATTTTTGCCCGTTGTTTCGCTGGCTACATACTGGTGGCAAAACGACCGCAGCAGAAATTACATTCCTTATGATTACGCATACAATATTCTTCAATCTTGCGATAAAAACGCTATTCTTTTCACAAATGGCGATAATGATACTT
>JAGGRZ010000123.1 GCA_021159335.1 bacterium | reverse complement strand
CTTCTCAAGTTCAGTTACCTTCGCCTCCAAATCATTAACTTTAACTGTCAGGCTGTCAAGTTTGCTAACGAATTCGTCGATTTTCTGCTGGAACTGCGCCACATTGCCGGCTTTACAACCGCTAAAAATCATGAACGAAGCAAGCAAAACTAATCCAAGAAACAAAACTACATACCTCATTACCTACCTCCTTTTTTGCCCACGGTCCTTACTTGCTACTTACTAAATAAACAATCAAAAAACTTTTGTGTCAATATTTATTTTGTCGCTCACTACAAGAAATTTTGTTATAGCGGTTATCTTTCACATTCACCCGGCGGACAGCAAACGCAAACCTCAAACAAAACCGAGGAGGTCTCCGATATATCAACAGTTCTACTTCTACCCCCTCTAAGCTCTCTAATAAGTTTTGAAGCTTTCTTCTCGGTAAGGTTGGATATAACTCTGCAGACCCTATACTTTTCCGGACAGTAGCTGCAATCGCCCGCACAGAAAGTAAAGCCAAAATATGCTTTCTTACCTTCCTTTGCTGGTATATAGGTTATTTTAGCGCTTCCGACTTTATTTTCGTAAAATCTCCACACGCGCCCAGTTTTTTCGTCTGTTCCGCCGTCGCGGCTCCGCTTGAACAATCCTTTAAATTCCTTCTCGCCCAAGACGACTTTATAAATCTTGTCTATATCCCAGCTTTTTGGGAAACAAGCTTTAAGGTCGAATTCGTCACTTGATATTCTTATATCCAGAAGGATTTGGCAAATTTTAGCCTTTGTCCCATGAACGGGGTCGCTAACCTCAGTGCCGACCTTCGCCAGTATTCCACTCTCACAAAGCGAATTGGTTATTAGGTTAAAAACGGAACTGCAATCAAGTCCGTTCGATTGCGATATAAAATAGCTCGTATCCAGAAGCTCAACTATGTCATCAATAAGCTTTCGGCATTCGGGCCGTCCCACGGGAATGGTGAACTTTCTTTCTACGGTGTCGCAACTGTTGCTTAAAGTCGCTGTAACTTTGTATGTTCCATAGCTTGAGTATTCGTGCAGAAACTTGTCCTCGTGCCTTCTGTAATCGCTTTTCATGTCGCTTTTGGAAGATGTGGTTCCATCTCCCCAGTCGATGATTACCTCGTAGTTGTCACATATAGCGCTACATTTCCCGAAACCATATCTGTACACTATTTCTATGTTTCTTCTGTTCCATGTCCATGTCGATTCGTCGCACACATAGCGCCAGCTTATGCATCCCGTATCGATGTCTATCTCGGGCTTTATAACGATAGGCTCAGGGAAAATCACTTTTCGGCACTTATGCTTGGTGGTTAACTCTATTTTAGGGTAGGCAATCAGCGAGTCATTACAGCCGCTGTAGTGGTAAATCTTCGTCAGCGGGAGACCACCGCACTTAAGAAATTCTTCTCCTTTAAAGATTCCTGATGTGTCAAAGACAATGTTAGCTGCGCAAATCTCCTTCTCAGGCTCGATAACGAACTTAGCTTCGACCGGTGAGCATTTTCCTGATAATATCACTTCAGCTTTTACATCAAAATCGGGGCAATCGGCTACTTCTATCTCTTTTGTGCATCGGCATACACTGCCGTCTATACGCTTGAGGGCTACGCTTATGGTATGCTTTCCTGGGGTAAAAATGTTGGCTGGAAAATATCTGGTAACGCTGAACTCCGGCGTGCCCTTATAAACTATGCTGTCATCTATAGCGAAAGCTGTTATCCCGATGTTTTCGAGCTTTATCCCCGTTAGTTTGGAGAGGGAATCGGGCGGCAACGCTTCCGGGTCCCACATTATGTCGCTTTTAAGCGGAAGTTTGATTTTCGTCACTTTTTCTATGTCAACCACCGGTTCGCAGTATGTCGCAACAACCTTTATGTTCTGAGACCGATAGAACGAGGTAGTTTTTTCGTATTTTTCAGGGCAGCACACCATAGCGAATACCTCAAGCGAACAACACGGACAACTTTCCGTCACAGCCAGTGTCTCTTTTCTTCGTGCTTGTTCGGTTTCCTTCTTGGCTTTGGCGGGTTTTACCTTCGTGAAGGACATCGGTTGAGAACTTATCAGCTCCTTGTCATCGCAGTATATCCCAACCTGCCACACATACTTTTTACCATCCTCAAGCAGTGGCGCATCGGCAGGGTAGGCAAAATTGGTTTTTTTGATGCCTATTTGCATCAAAATTGGCGGATTACTGTTTATAGCCTCTTGCTTGGTTTGCCCTTCCTTTATCTCGGCTATTTTTATTCCATATGTGACGAACTTCTCTATTTCTCGTCTGGGATGTGTCCATGTGAATCGAGGTGTGCTGGTGGTGATTTTTGCGCCATCTTTTGGGCTCAATGGTCTGGGCGGGGTGCGGACAATGACCTCGTGCTCGAAACACTGCTTTGCCAGTTCTAATCCCGTCTCAGCATCAATGGCAGAAACACATATAGCATATTTACCCGGCGGGAAAGCACCTGTGCGCATTATATAACTTTCGTAATCCGGATGATACCACTCCTCAGTTAGCCCACCTATGTCCTTGAGTGACATTGAAAATTTACCTGCGCGAAGTATGAAATCGTTAGTGTTTGCGCGCGCTATGAGCCCTAATTTTGATTGTGTTATCTCAGCGTGAAGAAAAACCCTTACGATCCGCTCATAACGGTTATCGATTTGGATACGCCAGAGGTCGGACATCGTGAATTTATCCGTGGGCGGTGGTTGAACCTTTATTGAAAGCTGGGCAAAAATGGCTGTTGACGCAATGAGAAGAAAAAGAAAAGCTTTACGCATCTACTCCCCCCTTTATGTGACCCACAATTAAAGCTAATCTCCTACCAAGAATTTCACAAATAAAAATCCTTTTTCACAAAACAATCACTGCTCAAGGAATAGTAGAAGGATTTATGAATAAATCTATCCACGGAAGTTTGAATGTGAAAAACACGAAAAGGAATCCAGAGGCGACGACCAAAAATATTATCAACAACCTTGTATCCTTGCTCAGGGTAAGTTTCTGGATTTCTTGTTCTAACTGGGCGGCAAAGAGTGCTGCCGTGAATGTCGCGAGCAACGACCAGCTAAGGTCAACGAAAAGGCTTTTAGCTCGACCGTAAATGGCGGGCAGAAAATACCACAGAATAAAAATCAACCACGGCACAATTACGGCGGAAAGAAACCGCGAATACCAGAATTCTGCTTTGGATGCGGAGTCCGAACCCTTGCCTTTCGATGGAATTCTTTCCAGTGCGCTTGTGATGATATAGGACCAGAAAGCCATTTTAAGATGCTGAAAAACTGATTCGTTGATTCCACAAATCGGAATTAGAAATTTCCACCCTGTAAGCTCGTATCCGAAATGGAGAACGCTAAACACTCCTAAAAACAGCAAAGCCTTTATGTAAGTT
The DNA here is from genome assembly GCA_021159335.1 of bacterium. Lineage (NCBI taxonomy): Bacteria > bacterium. The sequence continues at coordinate 6,176 of JAGGRZ010000123.1, read as the reverse complement.
TTCATTTAATACCTCTCCTCCCTCATCTTTAACTATTTCCAAGTACTAATTCTCTGAATCTTAGTGCGTTTTCAACGGCATAACCAAGAGCATCGTTGTTGAAGAATGCGAAAACATCGCGCCCCTCAGAAAGGTTCTGCCGAGCAAAAATAACGAAAGGCTCGAATTCCTCGTTGGTATAGCTTGAAGCGTACCATTGCTTTGAGCCGTGAAATCGAAGATATGTAAAGTCAGCAGTAACAACAAAAACGGGTTTGTATTTTGGAGAATCAGCAACGCAAAAAGCAACATTATGAGCGGTAAGCATCTGTCTTACTTTTTCGCTTCCGAGCAACTCCTCATGACGGAATTCCATAGCCACTTTGTGGTGCGGTTTTATCTCTGCAAGGTATTTGCCGAGAGCCTCTATGTCCCTGAATGATGGCGGAAACTGCATTAAGACTGGTCCTGCATGTTCACCAAGTATCTCGACAAGACCGAGGAATTTATGTAACAAAAATGTAGCACTATTTATGTTCTTGCTATGGGTTATTAGCTTCGAGGCTTTCAGGATGAAGAGAAAACCTTCTGGGGCATTATCCCGCCACTTCTGAACAGTGCTTTCCTTGGGCATGTGGTAGAATGTGTAGTTTATTTCGACGCAATCGAAGTGCTTGGCATAGAATTCAAGCCACTTGCTCCGCGGAAGTTCAGGGGGATAAAACTTGCCTATCCAATGGCTGTATGTGTAGCCTGATGTTCCGACCCAGAGTTTTCCGCTCATTTTAGTTCCCCCGCGGCAAATTTTCTAACGGTTTCATCGTCTGCCGTTTCGAGTTCCTGCGGGTCCCCAATCCAGTGTATTTTCCCATCGATAAGTATGACCGTTCTATGCCCTATTCTTTTTGCTTGCTCTATTTGGTGAGTAACCCATATTAATGGTATTTTTGATGACAGTCTGAGAAGCAATCTCTCTACGGTTTTGGTGGCGGTAGGATCAAGAGCAGAGGTCGGCTCGTCGAGAAGCAGTACCTCGGGTTCTGTAGCCAGCGTTCTCGCAAGGCAAACGCGCTGTGCCTCGCCAACTGACAGTTCGTCCGCATTCCGGTCGATGTAATCTTCGGGAAGCATAACCTCCGTCAAAAGCCTTTTTATCTGGTCCCTTTCAAGCTTGCTGTTTGCAAGTTTTATGTTGTATTCAACTGTACCTTCAAAAAGGACGGGTTGCTGAAAGACCATTCCTACCTTCCGTCGAAGTTGCCTTACCGGATATTCCGTGAGCGCCTTCCCTTTGAAAAAGATTAAGCCCTTTGTCGGGTCCATCAGGCGGTTCAAAAGTCTTAAGAGCGTCGATTTTCCAGAGCCAGATGGTCCCAGAAGCACCAGAACTCCCTCTGGCACTTCAAGATTCACACCTTTGAGGACGAGGTTATCGTTATAGCCGGCGTAAACTTCTTTGAGTTCGAATATGTTCATACTCCTATTAGTCCTGCACCTGATATTGATAGAGTTTCATAACAGTAGAATCAGTGCTGGTTTTGTAGATGACCATAACAGGACCAACATTGTCCCCGAGCCAGTAGAACACCTTGGCGATATTGACTGTGTCTCTCCCTATAGCGTCAACATTCAGCATGACATTAGAAGTTTGGAATTCGCCTGCTGGCACCATTATCTGCGTGTCGCCGACATATGAACCGTTGATCCTTATCAAGAGTCCCATTATCGTTGTATCCTGCGACCATATCGGAAATTCTTTAGGATTTTTTGGAGACGCTATTACATCGAGGTTCACGCCCATAAATGAGGCTTTTGTGTATATAAAAAGCGAATCCCTGCCGTAGTATGCGGAATCCACTAATACCTCTGCGGACTCAGGCGACGCTGAACGATACTTCTCGAGCACGAACCACTCAATAGAGCTGGTATCCTCAACGGCATGGCTTACGAGCCACTTTTCAAAGTATTCGCTTACCGAGTCAGCAGTGCCAGCTACTGTGTGTTTTTCGACGCTGAACATCCACCAGTTGTTGATGACGAGGGGGAAAAGATTCGGCTCTTTTGGTGTTGTTGGCGGATTTGCTTTGCGGCAGCCGGAGGAGAAAATGCAAAGGACGAACAAAAGAAAAATCAGAAGAAGTAATGTGACTTTTTTAATCATTTTGTTCCTTCTCCTCGATTTCTCTCAGTCTTTCTTCTAAAATTGAAATTTGTTGAGTTAAACTTTTTATTTTTTCATCTTGTTTAGTCACGATGACCGAGAAGTAAAGGAACAGCACAACGCCAAAAAATATCATTATTGGTAACAGAACAGATGGCGGATAATATATGCCTAATATTTTTGCGAGAAGTTCGAGAAGGTTTCCCCACAATGAGAAAATGAGCAGGAAAACGACTGATATAACCCATAACAAAGCGAATTTTTCTTTAATCATTCTTCTACGAACGAGCTCAAGCACTATTCCCAAAAGTCCCAAGGACGCGAGAAAAGACATCACTTGTATTCTTTTCATTTTTCCACCTTTCGCAACGCATGCATAAATAATGCAAAAATAACTTTAAGCATATAATGTAATGATTTCAAACCTTTTATGGAAGTTTTGCCGCCTTGTCTTGCTCTCATCACGACGGGAATCTCTTTTATTCTGAAGTTAGCCTTGTGTATAAGAATTATAACTTCGGGTTCGGGGTAATCCTCGGGATAATTTTTTGCAACGAATTCCAGCGCTTTCCTGTTGAATGCCCTGAATCCTGATGTGCAATCGGTAATTTTAAGACCAGTTAGTATTCTATAAACATGTTCGAATATTTTTATTCCGATTCTTCGGATTTTTGATGATTGAAAGCCCTCTTTTTTGAGAAAACGAGAGCCTGAGACTACATCTGCATCTCCAGCAGAAATAATTTCAAGCATGTAAGGTATGAATTTCGGGTCGTGTTGACCATCTCCATCAACTTGTATTGCTATATCATAACCTCGCATGACTGCAAATTTAAAACCTGTTTGAACGGTTGCTCCTATCCCCATATTAAAAGGATGTCTGATTACGAAGGCACCCGCTTCTTTAGCTTTATCAAAAGTGTTGTCCTCGGAGCCATCGTCAATAACGACCACATCAATATCAGGTACTGAATTTTTAATCTCATTCACCACCGCTGCCACAGTTTTCTCCTCGTTATAGGCAGGCACAACTGCTATTGCTTTAGGTTTTCCTACATCCCCACTCATACTTAATAAGCTTCAATGGTTTTACGCAGTCCTTCCACTATATCGACTTTCGGTTTGAAGCCAAGCGAAACAAGTTTACTTATGTCTGCCACAGACCTTGTTACATCACCATTTCTGGGCTCCCTGAAATCAAAAGATGGTTCCACACCTATCATATCCGCTATAATTTGAGCAAGCTTTATTATGGATGTTTCGGTTCCAGTGGCAAGATTTATTACGCCACAATATCTACGGTCGTATAAAAACCATAACGCATCTACGACATCCTTTACGAATATAAAATCGCGCGTTTGCTTACCGTCTCCAAATATTACAAATGGTTTTTTGCTTTTGGCACTTCTTATAAAGCTTGGTATCACCGCAGAGTACTTTGAATGCAAATACTGTCGAGGTCCATAGGCATTAAAGAGCCTTACTATAGTTATACTTGTTCCGAATTCATTCGCCCATAGGGTGCATAATTGTTCCGCAGCAAGTTTCGAAACTGCGTATGGGTTCATGGGCTTTGTTTGAGCAGCTTCATTTATCGGGAAATTTTGGCTGTCGCCATAAACTGCAGCTGATGATACGAATACGATGTGTTCTATCCCAAATTTTTTAGCATATGAAAGCACATTAGCTGTCCCAGCAGTATTAATGGATATGAATTTAGCCGGGTTACTGAAAGCCTCAAACATCGGAACCACTGCAGCGAGGTGAAATATGACAGAACAATATTGTAAACTGCTCTCCAAGGTCATACTGTTTTCAATACTTCCCACAACCAGCTTCGCTTTCGTTCCTTTAAGATTTTCTCGCCGTCCGGTGGAGAGGTCGTCAAGGACAACGACATCGATGCCTTTTTCCTCAAGAAGCTCGACCAGATGGGAGCCTATAAAACCTGCACCGCCTGTTACTAATGCCCTCATGTCACGATTTAATCCAAGAAGGAATTCTAATTTCTAACCGCGCGAAAAGAGTTCGGACAAATAAAGCTAATCCATTTATATCGGCGGCAAGAATTAGAGCGTTTTCGCTTTGTTATCGCACTATTTAACGAAAATAACCCGCTTCGTGGTTGCTGAGCTGTTTCCAGTAACCTTTATCACATAAACGCCGCTTGGAATTCCCTTTTCATCAGGTCGCCACACGAATTCATGCGTTCCGGCGGTTGATAGTTCGCCGAGCCTGTCCACAATGTGTCCAGCAATATCGCAGATTTTAACCTCGCCGCCGGGCTCAGCAACATATACTTTTATGTAGCACGCACTGTTAAACGGGTTCGGATAAATGCCTATGAAAGGTTTCTTCGCTTTGAGCTTTTGTTCCGAAATGCCGTAAATCGAGTCATACCACTCTCTATATTCAGGGTTCTCCGCAAGCCTAACATCATCTATATACCAACCTTTATGTGTTCCGTATCTATCCGAACCTAACTCGAAACGAATGAGAACCGACTCGTGACCTCTGGCAGCGTATATTGGTATAGTAGCTTTGTGCCAGTAATCGCCTGTTCCCTCGCCACCCCAAGCGGGTTGTCCACCCAGAATAGGATTATGTCCGCCGACCACTCCATCGTATCCCTCAACAGGATACATGAGTTGCCATGTGGCGCCCGAGTCCAGCGAGATTTTAACATTGCCACCGTCAAGAAGTATTCCTGCGAATTCCCCGTTGAATTTGTACCAGTGATAGAACGAAAGGACTGGATATTCCACACCGTAAAGTGGTATCTGAACTGTAAGTTTCCAGTCGGCATTGTTTGCGTAGTTGCCGCTTAAATTGGTCCCCCAGCAGAAAGAGTCTGAATATGCACTGTCCGGACCAGCAAGAGGACGTCCCCACTGCCAGCCATCAACAGGGTCAGCAACCATATCACCATTGTCCTCAGCAAAATCCGCAAAGTATAGTTCGGGGTTGAGTGTATCGATAAATATCAAAGTGTCGAATCTGTGTATTTCCACGCGGATAGAGTCTTTGGGAACAAATCTCGGACGCCAGAGTTTTATGAAATGCACACCAGTTACCACTGAGTCTATGAAGAAATTGCCTAATGAATCAGTCACAGCCTCTTTGCCAAGGTCTATTATCTCGACATGTGCACCGGAGTCGTTATCGAAATATCTAAGGTCGATGTTCCCTTTTATTACGCCGTATGCTTCGTGATAGCCAAAATCATCTATATACCATCCTTTATCGTTTACTGTGGCATCCGATACAAACCTGAACCTCAAGAGAATTTCGTTGTGCGCGTATGGTTGAAGGTTCACTGAGATATACTCCCATCTCGATATAGAGCCTGAGAATGCGCGTTCGCCAGCGAGCGGTCCTGAGGTCATCATGGTTGGATAACCACCTTCGGGTTCGACTATTATCCATGTCGCGCCATCGTCGGTGGATATTTCAATCACACCACCATCGTGTCCGGTCTGTGTGGAGTATATGTGCCAGAAATCAATAATAGGCCAATCAACATTTGTTGCGTCTATGTGTGGTGCGTTAAGTACCCAATCGGCATTGTTCGCGTAGTTACCTGACAGAATGGTAGCCCAGCATTTTATTGACGAGTGAGGCGGGAATATAGGTGGAACACCACTGGGAACACCCCATTCCCAACCTGTGTCGCCAGCGAAGTCGCCATTAAAATCCTCGAAATCAGTGAAATACGGCGGAGTAGCGGTAGGGACGGCGCGGATGCGTATCGCAAGCGAATCGTGGAGACAGGTTCCTGATGGTCCCCAGCTACATATCCTTATGCCGTCATCACCCGAAGAGTTTTCCCAGCCAATATTGGCTGTATGGCCGTTAAGACGAGTAACATCAAGATATTGGTATATTATCTCCTTCCGAGCAAAATTGAGTATAAGCTGAAAAGTCTCGAAATTAGAATAATGGCCAAACTCGGGCACTCTTATGTAAGATACAACGAACTTGTCGTCGAACTCCTTGTAGTAAACCTGCCCCGTATCTGACCTTGAGGGATTAAGGT
>JAGGRZ010000122.1 GCA_021159335.1 bacterium | reverse complement strand
GAGGAAATGGTCAGCGGAGCAGAAGTTTGCTATTGTGCCAGAGGGTCTGAAGGGGAAGAGGACTGTGGCAGATATCTGCCGTGAGCACCAGATTAGCCAGACCATATTCTACCGATGGAGGGATAAGTTTCCAGAGGGAGGGAAAAGAGCATTTATCAACGGTGTATCTGGAGAGGATGCTTATAAGGCTGAAATAGAGAGGCTTCAAAAGATTATAGGGAAGCAGGCGATTCAGATAGAGATTTTAAAAAAGCCGAGGAGCTGTTCACGACAAGGTAGAGGCGGTTGAGCTGCTGAAGGCGCAAGGCTACAGTGTGACTGATGCATGCCGTGCTTTAGGGATATCGAGGAGTGGGTATTACTATGGAGTAAGGGGGAAGGTAGGCCGAGACAAGGGGCCTAGGCTGAAGGATATGGATCTGTTAGAGAAGATCAAGAGGATAAAGGCGGAGCATCCGTTTTGGGGATATAGGAGGGTATGGGCCTGGCTGAGGCATCGCGAGAAGATGGTGGTCAATCAGAAGAGGGTTAGAAGGGTGATGAAGGAGAATGGATTAATGGTCAGCCAGAGGAGGCAGAAGGCAAAGAGGGTGGCTAAGAGAAGCAAGCCCAGGGCGGACAGACCGAGGCAGTACTGGGGAATAGACATGAGCAAGTTCATGGTCCCATCGGTTGGTTGGGTCTAGCTGGTGATAGTTCTTGACCGGTTCACGAAGAATACAGTGGGGTGGAATCTATCACTGAGGAGCCAGGCGGCTGAGTGGAAGCAGGCATTGGGGATGGCCATAGAGAGGGAATTTCCCGAAGGAGTCAGGGGAAGCCGATTATGTCTTATCAGTGACAACGGCTCCCAACCTACATCCACTTCGTTTATGAGGGATATGGCAACATTAGGGATAAAGCAGATATTCACATCGAAAGGAAACGGAGACACCGAAAGGGTGATGAGGACGATCAAGCAGGAGGTTATATGGATAAATGAGTTCGGCTCTGTCAAAGAAGGAGAAGAAAAGATAGGTAGATGGATCGAGGTGGACTACAACAAGCTTTATGTCCACAGCGAACTTGGATATATTTCGCCCGAGG